>CAZDTF010000049.1:0-1502 GCA_964508325.1 uncultured Nitrosopumilaceae archaeon
GTCCCATGGCAATACCATCGCTTACAGCAATTGTTGCAAATTCTCTTGGTGTGCCACCAGAATCACTCACTCCTTCCTTTGCCTTTTGTGCTAGTTTTCCAAGATGTATGTTGCACGGTGTAGCTTCATTTCCAGTATGAGATACACCGATGAAGGGTTTATCAAAGTCCTCATCTTTTAATCCCATTGCCTTGTACATGGCTCTGTGAGGGGCTCTGGATGGTCCTACAACTACATTTCTGCTTGATATTTCCATTTTGAACACTGTGAGAAGATAACTGGCATAATTTTAGCATTATCAGCTTTGTTATTTTTGAAACTTTTCTAAAACAATGACCTGAAAGGTCACAAAAACCATATAACGTTAAACTTCTCATGAGAACTCTTTTACTAAATTTAATTAAATGATTATTTTGGTATTATGTTATCAGTTTGAATTGTGCATGAAGCAAAATCTTCATTAAATCTAGCTATTGCATTGAAGCTTTTTGTTGCACGTGCATCAATATCTGATACAAGACCGTTTCCTGTAGCCAGGATATGCCCAGCATTATCAAGCAAGGACATTTTTAGAAAGACTACTTTGTCTGATACATCACCACTGGTATACTGTCCTGTCATTAGTGCATAGCCCGATCCACGACTGCACTTTACATTGCTAAAACCTTCGGCAGGATCTGCAATAGTTTTGTAGGTGGTTGTATTGGCACCATTTGTAATTCCATTATCCAAAGGCCCTGCCAAACTTGAGTTGGTAGAACCAGCTACAACTGTTCCTACGCCAAATAGACCAGGAACAGAGCTTTGGGATGAACTAACATGTCTTAGGGAAAAAGCAAACTCAGAAAGATGCTGGGATTGTATTTTTACTTGGCATTGAGTCGGACTGATTGATGATGAAGATATTTCGCCAAGACCGCTATTGATCCATTCACCTGAGCTCAACAAATACGCATTAATTATTGGACAACCTACAGAATCTTTCTGTATGACACTCTGGTTTGATTTGTTTACAATCAGTGTAAGTACAGGTGGATTTGCATGGGTAGCTGGATCTCCCCAATTAAATCCAACACCATTTTGTTCAAATGGATATTCTATATTGACAAAAAGAATAAGAGTTCCCTTTATGTTGCTTGCCAAAACAGAAGAAGGAAGTTTGTTGTCAACCTCTGCTGTTAACCATTCCTCTGGGGCAGTTCCTCCTGTAGACGTTGCAGTTGTTGATGATTGTACATCTATTTCCTTTAGTCCGCCAAAACTTGGGATTGAAGAATCTGTAACTTGAATTATCATTTCTTGACCAGGAATTATTTTATCAAATGATGGAGTAGATACAAGTTGACCTGATATTGAGTCGATAGTAGTAACATCAGTGGGTATGATGGCTGCAACCGAAGCGGAATTTGGAAGAGTATAAGACGTCTGTTCAGTAGCTGTAGAGTTTGTCTGTTCAGTAGCTGTAGAGTTTGTCTGTTCAGTAGCTGTAGAGTTTGTCTGTT
>CAZDTF010000049.1:1602-8080 GCA_964508325.1 uncultured Nitrosopumilaceae archaeon
CAGTATCTGTCAAGTTGTTTATTTGATTTTCAATATCTTTGAAGTCTGTTTGATTTGTTATATCTGGAGGTATGTTGATATCTGTTGTATTGAAAGGATCAATAGTATCATTGAGTTGAGCCGATGCTAGAGAAAAATGAATTACAATCAAGACAACACTAACAGCGATGATTTTTCTTAACATATCTCCAAGTTGTTATCGTCTAAGAAAATAGAATAAACAAGACCATTAAACAATATTATAAAGTAATTATTTTCAATATACAACGACCCGCCAACCCCTAATTTTTGATCTATTAAGTAGTTTATAACAATTACTTAAAATTCCTGGTCTTCCAAAATTGGAAAACAGATAAAAACTTCATTTTATCAAATACTTCACCGAAATTAAAAAAATTCCAATTCCAATTAAAATTAGACATTTTAGAAATTATGTAAATGGTTTCAAACAATATAACACTATGATCACTCTAATCTTTGATCTAAATCCGATTTTTCTAGTTCTTGACAAAGTTTTTTATAATTATCCATCAAGTTTTTGAAAACTAGGAAAATCGCATTGACATTTTTCTGAGCTAGCTCAAACCGCATTGTTTTCTCGATAAGATAGGATGTTTCCTTTGGATCTAAACCAGTGTCTTCCCAAATTTTTTCAGTATCCGTCATCAATTTCTGCAAAACCTCTTCTCCTTGACGTATTCTTTCTTTTAGCTCCCTACCTGTAGTTTCCATTACTCATTTACTAAAACAAGAAAGGATATAAGAAAAACTTTCTCTCAAGAATTTTCATATACGTGAAATGTTGAACTATCAATAAGCATTTAGCTTGGAATTGAAAAGTATCAATCCTACGCGCTTTTAATAATTAAGCAAGTAAAAAACAAGATATGAAGATCAGATTGGTAAACCTATTCTCGATATTATTTGTATTTTTGTTGATTTCATCAGTAATCTTGCCTGCATATGCTGAAGTCACATCGCTTCAAACCAATGTTGGATTTTACAAAGGAGGAAGCCAGATTCATTTTTCTGGCACAACGGCGCCTGGTGATTCTCAAAATGTGTATATTGTGATCTATGGCCCCAACAACAGCTTTGTGCTTTTATCATATGGCACTGCAGATAATAATAACAATTTTCAAATCATGGTTGATACTAGCACTCAAGAAAATAAACCAAAGTTTTCACTTAAGGGAATTTACAACGCTACCGCATTCGTTATGAATAAAGCATCTGGTAAAACAGTGGATTTTGTTTTTTCTCCTGATGGTTCACCCATAGTTCCTTCTCCTCCTACTAACCCTATAGCTACTACTTATTCATCAACAGAAATTGATCTTAGCTGGTCAGCTCCAACAATGAATGGCGGTTCAACACTAACAGGATATAAAATTGAAAGAAATGATGGAAAGGGGTTTAATGTAATTCAAAGCACACAAGCAATAGCATATCCTGATACTGGGTTGACGCCAAGTACACAATACTCCTATAGAGTATCAGCAATAAACTCTGCTGGTACAGGTAATTCTTCTAACATAGTATACGCTACAACCATGTCTGCTCCGGTACAAAATAACCCACAGGGTTCATCTGTACCTCCACAAAATAATCCTGGAACTACAACCCAAACACAAACAGCTAATGAGACTCAAGCAATTTATGAAGAAATCCAAAAAAGAATTGAAAATGCAAAAAGATTACAGCATCTATTCAATCCCAAATCAAATGTAATCTCATTGAATGAAAATGTGGGCGTTGGAGATCTGATTGGCAATGTATCTTCGTCTAACGCAGGAATTACAGAACACAAAACATTGTCATTTGATTTTAACAATCTCATGTATCCTTTTATTGCTTTGGCCGGGGGTGGTTTGATTATAGCAGTTATCTATATGAAGAAAAACAAACTTTGGTTTAGTTCTAATATAACATCAACAAGTAAAACTGGTTTGGATACATCAGAGTTTGTAGAAAAGGATAATGTTCTGATAGAAGAAGATTATTCACTCATGATTCTTAAAAATAGACTTGCCAAGGGAGAAATAACGATTGAAGAATTCAATAGATTAAAGGATGCTCTAAAAGAACCTTAGGTAATTAAATTGAAAGAATCGACTCTTGCAAACTGATCATTTATTTGGGTTTGATTCTCATTTCCATATGAAATTAAGATTCTATCGTGATCCGTGAATACATAATTTCGAATACTTGGCACTTGTTGATGGTTAATGTAAAATTTCAAAGTGTATTGGTCATTACTACAAAATTGTCTTTTATCAGGGAAGATAAAGCACTTGTCAGTCAATCCTATGTGTATAGAATCAAAAAGAAATCCTAAGGTTACATTTGCTGCAAGCATGTGGATAGTTTCACCATTGTCCTTCTGAAATGATATGTAGGGACTCTTTAGTTGGTAAGCTGGGGAAGAATAATCAAACATTTGACCATAAATCATTGTTAATATTCCTGCATGAATATGTACTCCTCCAAGCGGTCCTGCTCCAACTGGCACACCCTTTGGAGTTACGGTGGATGATAATTCATAAAAGTTATAACTTGAAATTGCAAGAACTGCAATGATTCCGCCAAAAACCCCAAGAGCTATTAGTTTGTACTTTATCTTTTGTTTTTGATGCTTTTCAACGTAGCTTTCTCGCTCTTTTACTCGCTCTTCTCGATCTTTTTTGCCCATGATTGATACAAATCCAATTTTTACCCTAAATAACAGTATCTAGTAATGATAATGCCAAAATAGATCTATTTTCTTGGTTTTGGATTGAGAAATTATGATATTCTTTTTTAATATAGAATCAGTTTACTTCTATGGGATTATTCAGTAAGAAAGAAGCATTTTGCACAGTATGCAAGAAGGGTATTTTTCATAAACATAAACCAAAAAGGAGTTGGGATATAGAGGGTCCTCTCTGTGCAGATTGCTACGTAGATCTAATGAAAGTCAATTATGAGAAACATGAATCTAACAAGTGTATCTCATGTGGTGCTGAACCTGGTGCGTTTTCCTTGTGGAAACCAAAGAAAGAATGGGCTATGAAAGGTTGGCTTTGCAAGCCTTGTTTTGATGAAAAGGAAAAATCAGATAACGAGTCAAAAACATTCTGTGGTGTATGTGGAACTAAACTTGGCTTCATTAGTTATAATCCAAAAAAAGAATGGGCCATAAAGGATCAGATCTGCAAAAATTGCTGGAATTTACACAATAAAAAAACTGATACTTGAAGTCGTTGTAGTGAGTTTTATACGTTTTAGTAAATATGCCAATACATTATGAATTAATAGAACTTCACAAATTTTTGTTACAAGGAAAGGTTGTAAATATGCAAACACGACTTGAAAAAGTACAATCACAAAAAAACTTATTGATTTCGTTAGTTTTTACTGGCCTTGGTTTTCTAATTGCTAAATCACTGGGAGAAGATACTGCCATAATATTTGGAAATTTGATTTTTGTGATATCTGTTGTACCTGTAATTCTATCTGGAATTTTGGTAAAGCGCAATGGTTGGACTGGTAATCATGGGAAAGCATGGATTTTTTTTACTGCATCGGCAGCCTTTTGGTTTATAGCTGACCAATTATGGACAATTATTGAGCTCATTTATAAAGAAAAACCTTTTCCATCAAGCGCAGACGTTTTTTATCTAGCAGGCTATCCATGTTATTTCGTATTTTCAATTCTCTATCTTAATCCATTCAAAAATGCAATCTCAAGAAAAATGACAATTGCTGCGTTGTTAATTGCAATTGTTGTGTTGATCCCAAATTTGTATATGACATTTGAAAACAATTCAGGTGAAACTCAAACCGCAATAATCTTAGGAGCAATTTATCCGATAGCAGACGCAATTATTTTGGTTCCATCCCTTATTGGTGTAGCATTATTTTTTAGGGGGAAGGTAAACTTTTTGTGGTCACTATTGTTGATTGGATTTATATGCGAGGTTTCTGCAGATACAGCCTTTCAATATTTCTCATTGGATAATTCAATTTATACTGGTCATCCAGTAGATATACTATTTCTTTGGACCTACCTCTTCTTTTCATTTGGTTTGTATGATCATATGAAGATCTTCAAAAAATCCCATGATAGCAAGAATACTTTTGATGAACGAGAAAGTCTTCGGTGAACTAAAATCCTTAAAACAATAAACTTTCATTTTTTGCATTAATTTAAATAAAATACTACATCGCAATATTGTATGAACTGTCTGTTCTGTGATATTATTGCAGGAAAAGTAAAGGCACATTTTGTTTATGAGGATAAATCTCATGTCGCTATTATGGATAAATATCCAATCCAACGAGGTCATGCACTTGTCATGCCGCGAGATCATCATGAAAAAATTACTGATATGAATACAGGCGACGTTTCTACACTTTTTTCACGAGTCCCCGTTATTGCACGGGCGATATTGGCATCTACTGGTGCCGATGGCTTTAACATCGGTCAAAATAATGGTAAATCTGCTAACCAGATAATCCCACATGTTCACGTCCATATCGTACCTCGTTATTCTAATACAGGTCCAGGTTGGACAAAAAGAATGATTGCAAGAGAAGAGAATTTAGAAGACTTGGCAGCAAAAATACGAAAATGTGTACAACCAGTTCAATGATTTTATCCTTTATCTTTGGATTGGAAGTAAAATACTGATTCTCAACAAATCTCAAGTGTGTAGAAGCCTTGTTCCTGTGAAGTAAAACCCAAATTAATTGATTTATTGTATCAGAAAGTTACTTCCACATTCTTATTTATCTAATTTAATATTTTCAGATAGAGACTGTAGGCGCTACCAGACCAAACCGTGAAGTCATCAACCACATCACGTAACTTGCCTGCAGTTTCGTTTTTACTATATTGTTAATAATCTATTATTATATAGTTCCTATTTGACTCAATTAATTAAATAATCTGATCTATCTTGAAAATATGAATCAGTTTAGTTCTTTTATTATGGATTCCATATCTGCTCTTGTTAAACCAATATGCTTCTTAGCATCTTTTCTTGCAATGATTTTGCCTCCTTGAAAGGCAATCATTGTGGGTACTGCCTGTATGTTGAATCTATCCCAAAGTGGATTTTCATCTTCGTTTACTAATGCAGCTTTTTTCTGAATTTTTTCTGAATTGATTTCTTCAAAAGTAGGTTTAAAATTTGCACAATATGGGCACCAATCAGCGTAAAAAAGTATCAGTGTCTTTTGCCCGCTTTTTAAAACCTTACTGTCAAATTCCTCTGGTAATACATGCTCCATATTTTGAATCTGTCTTCTAAAATATTTAGAGCTACCGAAAATGATTTTTTATTACAAAAATAATACTAAACAATAGACATCAACTAAACTCATTGGTTTGGATTATATCTCAAGAATGCTCCGACTTTTCCTATACTAGATAGCATTGCTCCATGTTCGGTTGAACCTGATATAACTTCTAATTTTGCACCTGTTTCTCCAGCAAGTAATGATAAATAATCCACGATGTCTCGTTCACTTGCTTCAGAGTCCATGCTCTTACAATTAGGACAAGGTGAGCTTAAAAGTTCCTGAGTTTTTTGGATTAACTTGGGTCTTTCTAAAATCTCTGTCTGTACATTTTGGCATCTTCTACAGGTTACGTCGAGTTTTCGTAGATTCGTGTCATCAGTGATAAGTACTAAATTTACAACATTTTTTTTAAGAAGATCGATTATATCCTTCAAACCGTATACTGCAAGTCCTCTTGAAAAATGAATCTCATGGAATAGTTTTTCAACAAGTTTCTTCTCTTCTACCATTCTGTAATCTGATAATACTTCCTGGGCTCTAGCAAATGCTTCACGGACTCCTTCTGAACCAGCGTACGATGTATCGAGAGTTGCAATGATCATGTTTTGAAGTCTGTACTCAAGATACTCTTCTCTTATGAAATTCTCTTTTGTTGGACCGGGACCAGAAATTACTAGTCCCTTTATGGGATAAATGTCGATGAAATACTCTCTTGTTGTGTGTGCAACTCTATTATAGTATTCACCAAGTTCCATTTCCCTTAATCTTTCAAATCTTCTTGCTGATTGACCGCCCTGTCGGTGTTTTCCAGCTACTCCCGATGATGTTTCTGATAAAACTTCAAGCTTGTCACCGTGTAAAAGACCCCATCCTGCCTCTTTTGCATCAATTGCCAAAAAACCGATCATGTTATCATCTTTTAACATGTCTTTTAGCAAATCAACATGAAAATGATCATCACATCGATACAGAAATGTCTGCAATTCTTTTGGCGGCTCTATCTCGTAAAGCTTAATGACCTCGCTGCCAATTGGTCCACCTCCTTCTGCTGGGAGAGCGCCGCAAAATACCACTAGGCCTTTGTCTGGAGGTTTTTTGTAAAGCTTTAGTCTTTGTATAACAAGTGAGATTGCATCAACAACATGATTTCTGGTAAGTTCTGATTTAATGTTATCAGGTTTCCATTATTTTT
>CAZDTF010000050.1:0-7999 GCA_964508325.1 uncultured Nitrosopumilaceae archaeon
ATTCTATAACCTCAAGTGGAAAGTGTTTATCTATTGGACAGGCAAGAATTTCTATTAGTTTTTTGTTCATTTTATATCTAGTTTACCTTGGTTGCCTTGAAGATAAGATGCCACCCAAAATTGCATGATTTATCTTCAATTTCAAATTTTACCTTGCGCTTTTCAGGAGTATCAATTGTGTTATAATATGTACCAATCCAAACATTGCTAAAATACTTTCCAAGTGTATTCTTTAGATCATCTGCACTGTACATCTTTGTATACTGATTACCTGTAAATCTCTCCGAGTATCTTGCAGCAAGTTCATCTTCACTCATCCCTTGAGCTAAAAGACCTTCCTTTATACCATGAAGATAAATTATACTGTAAGCATAAAGAAGACTGTCCTTATTGTAAACCATTCCCATAAAAACTCCTCCTGGACGTAAAACTCGTTTGATTTCATCTAGAACTTTTTCTACACCTGGTATGTGATGGATTACTCCAAAACTGTACACTACATCAAATTCAGAGTCTTTGAAAGGAAGACGTTTTGCATCTGATAATGAAACATTTCCGTTCAACTTTGCTTCTTTTAACAATGCATTGGCACTCTTTACCGATAATTGACTAAAGTCTACGCTTACCACCTCAGCGCCACTTCGAAGGAATTCTGATGTATCTAATCCTCCTCCTACGCCAATCTCTAGAATGCGTTTACCCTTAAAAGAATCAAACCTGAAGACATCATGCATATAATCTTGTAATTCGTATCTGAACTTTCTTTTTTCTTCATATGTCATTGGCTTGTCCACAAAAGTCATAGGAACTGCATTATTCCAAAATTCTCTTACTTTGGATGACTCTACATTCATTTCTAATACTCCTTGTCAGGATTTACAGATGGCAGTGGCGCATTTGTCCTTTTTTGGTATAGATACCCTCGAAGAATATGGGGACGTGCAAATAGAATAGCTCTTAACATGACTTTTAGTACATTGTATTTTTTTGCATAATGACGACCAATCTCAAATTGTACATGTGAAAGGTCATTACAATCATTTCTCATACAATCTCCTCCATAGTCTGAGAGATGTATGCATTTATGCTTAACTTGCATACAATTATGAAGATATGTATCTTCACCAATCAATGTCATACCTCCACTAGCCTTTCTAGCATCCTCTAATAATTTTATACCGTCATCTTCACTATCTAACCAGTATGGTCTCCATAATCCATACAAGCCTGTATAACTTGGGGAATGTATTTTATTTGCAATTTTAAATGCAATGTGTCTCCATAGACCAAGTGCTCCTCTTGTTGTATGAGTGGTAAGACATGAAACAAAACCTACATTATCTTTTCCTACAAGGTACAAAGCTTTGAGAACATTCTTGTTGATGACAAGATCTACATCTACTGTAAGTATTCTATCATGTTTGGCTTTTCTAAATCCTTCTCGTCTGACCCAAGCTTGATGAAAATGAAATTCAGGATTTTTTGGAACTGTTATAACTCTAGTTTTATGAGACCAGCCTAGGTTGTTGGATATTTGTTGTATTTCCTTCAATGTTTTCTCATGAGGTGGATCATCAAGACATACTATCACTTCGTCTGGATTTACTGAATAGCATGACTTTAGACAACTATGCAAAAGTTGATACTCTGACTTTACTGGTAATACAATACTAAATGATAAATGATTGTTTGATTCTGAATTCTTCATACTATTAGTAAATTCTTGCCTTGTGTAAAGTGTTTACTAACATGCCTTTGTATCCACCTATTTTAGGTTCTTAATTGTAAGATTAGGGTTTATCCAAGTCTGTACACCATCTCCAAAAGTAATTGGACCATAATGAGTTTCAACAGTACTAAGACATGGAAAATTATTACAACAAGTCCATCCCAGTCTTGAGAACATCTCGTAAAGTTCATCTTCATTTTTATGACTATGAGTACCAACATGAATTCGTCTGACTTTGGAATTTATGCTTGACAATGAACCGCGAATTGCTTTTGCCTCAGCACCTTGTATGTCTATATCCATCAAATCTACATAGTCTACATTTTCTAAGATTTTGCTAATTGGATGTCCTAGAACCTCTGTAACAGTAGCCTTTGGCCAATCTCCTATTCTAGTTTCTTTGTTTTGAATTATTGCCTGACCCCACCACTCTTTGCTATGTCCCTCTGTAAAATACACCTGCTCTTCAGTGTCGTTTATAGCACCTTGGATCAACGTGTATTCTTTTGGGCTTAATCCATTATCAATAAAATGTTGGTGCATCATTTTGAAATGATTGGATTCAGCTTCTACACCAATCAAGCGAAAAGGAATATTTTTTTGATTTCGTAAAATCACTGCAGCAGCTACAAGCCATCTACCATATCCTGCACCTAACTCAACCATTGTAAAACTATCTCTTGCAGAGTCAATTGCTTCAAGTAAATCAATCCATTCAAAATATTCTTCGCCTTTATCAGGTAATTTTTTACTATAGGCTATATCAGATTCATGATCTTTAAAATCATAAAAGCTTCTTCTAATAAAACTACCATAGGGAGTAACATCAAAATGTGCTGGCACAATCCCATTCCATAATTCAAATTTTGTAAAAATTGAATGAGAATCAGCATAATGTCTGATAAATTTGTGTTCTGATGAATTAGCGATAGAATTCAATACAGTTTTTGCCGCCTTTTTTTTAACTGTAATTGGCATGATCTTTTTTAGCCAAGAGTACATTTGTTATTCTCGAATCATGTCAAATATTAACTATTATAGAATATTTATAATGTGAAAACTGTTGAATATCAGAATAAAACATATTCATTATCAAGCGAGAATATCTGATATCTATTTTCTCTTCTCTTCTGCAAAATGTTTGTATTTTTCGATCACATCAGATGTTTGTCCGTAATCTCGAATTTTTCCTTCATGAAGCCATATCACTTTATCACATAAGCTAGCAACCTGATCAATTTGATGAGAAACAAATACCATCGTCTTTCCTCTCTTTCTAAAATCCATAAGCGCATCAAAACTCTTTTTTCGAAATAATATATCTCCAACAGAGAGAATCTCATCGAGTAACAGTATGTCTGGGTCTACCTGAATAGCTGTAGAGAAAGCTAATTTGGCATTCATACCCGCGGAGAAATTTTTAACCTTGGTATCAGAAAATCTCTCAAGTTCTGCAAATTTTACTATCTCCTCTACTTTTTCTATCATTTCTTTTTTTGTGAATCCTAGTATGATTCCATATGTAATTATGTTCTCTCTTGCAGAAAATTCACGATTAAAACCAGTTCCAAGCTCTAAGAGGGGAGTTACTGTACCGTTTGTTATTACATTTCCTTTGTCTGGAGAATATATCTTTGCAATTATCTTTAGTAGTGTGGTTTTTCCACTTCCATTGAATCCTATTATTCCAAACATTTCCCCCTTTTTTACAGAAAATGAAATATCATCCAAAACTATAAGCTCATCAGAAGACTTTTTTCTATCAATAATTGATGCCAAATATCCATACAAAGAATCTCTGCCTTTATGATATATCGAAAATTTCTTGGAAATGTTTTTGAGCATTATTGCATCATTATTATCTATCAACTATATCTTCTCCACTAATCTTTTGTCTTTTGATCTAAAAATAGCGTATCCTATTAGAAAAATTATAAGAGTTGAAAGTACAATATGCAAGGTCTCCTCTAGTGTAGGAAGAGTTCCATAAATCACAATTTTGTGTGCAGTATCAACTATAGATACCATTGGATTCAATTCTAAAATTCGTTTTATTGATTCTGGAAATATTTCAAGACGGTAAAAAACAGGTGTTATGAAAAATCCTGCTTGCAACGCCACTTGCCAAACAAACTTGATATCTCTAAAGTAAACCGTTAAGACTGAAAGTGCAAGGGAAATTCCGAATGTAAGTACGACAAGATCTACAATTAAGAAAGGTAGCAACAATACTGATGATGGTGGAATAAAATGAAATGCAATTGCAAAAAAGGCAAATGCTAGAAATTCAAAACACATCATCATCAACGAAGTCAAACATGCGCTTAGGACTATCAGTTCTCTTCTGAAGTAGATCTTTTGTATTATTCCTGCTTTGTCAAGTAAACTTGTTTGACCCATAGATGTTCCACGTGAGAACGTATACCAAATTACAAGTCCGAGTAGAAGATAGATTGGATAGTTTTCTATCGAGTTTTTGAAGATGTTTGTAAATACAAGATAGAGAACACCAAGCATCAAAAGTGGTTCTAGAAATGACCACAAGAAACCAAGTACCGAATTATGATACTTTGCTTTAACATCATTGAAAGCAAGAAGAATTATCAACGAACGCCTATTCCAGATTTCTCCAAGTAAAGTAGACATAAGGTTCAAACCAGTTTCATCAGTATTATTATGTTCTTCTTATTCTTATACAGGAATTAGGTTTTGATCTATAATATTGCTATATGTGCATGTAGACTAGTAATTATTATAGATAAATGTCTGATCCTGCCACCCATCCTGTGAAAATTCAATCAATTCAATTTTTGGATTTTCCTCAAGCCATTTTAAAGCAGCTCCCCTCTCGCCGATTCTCTTGTCACCGCGGGTCATTCTCCAATCATCAAAGCGAATTAATGCTCCATTTTCCAAATATGGAGTTAAAAGTTGTAGTGCATTATAACACGCTTCGTAAGTATCTACATCGATATGAAGAAAACTTATTTTTTTATTTTGTAATACATTGCTTATTAGTTGATTTGTCGGATCCAGTTTTGTAAGATCATAATTTAATAATGCATATTTGCTTTTTGGCAATCCTATAATCTCAAATAAAAAAACAGTATTGTCATAAGTACAAGAATATGAGCCATCTCTGAAATCGCCTCCAGAATTATTATGTTCTAATGGAAGAACATTTCTGAGTCCTGTAAAGTTATCGATACCTACAAAAGGTCCTCCTAATATGGCATGGAATTCTGAAAAATACTTGAGAAAGCTTTTTCCCCAAAAAACCCCCACTTCTACAAAAGCTCCCTTTAATCCACATCTTGCAAGATAATTTGCTGCCAGTCCATTTTTCCATGCTGCCTCAAGGAATTCTCGTTCTAATTTTTCTTTATCTATTAATTTTTTTGGTTCTAAAGGAATCCAAATATTGTGATTCCACTTGGAATTTTCTTTTCCCCGCATTGCAATAGGGAATAATCTTTCCGAAGTAAAAATTAAAGCGTTTTTTGGTGGTTCTTTACTTGAGAGGTCATTTTTGGTGATTGTTTCAATTTCTAATAATTTAAGGAGTTTTGAAGCAAATCTTTTTTTATCTTCATAAAAATAGGCATTAAATTTGTTGCCGAATAAATCTTCAGCGACCTTTTGTATTTTTTTTGCCTTAAATACTTGTATCAAAGTCCACATTCAAACTCATATTCCTTTTCAGAAATTTGGAGTGCATTGTTTGGTGTGTTTAATTTTTCAGAAGGTGCCACTTTTGAAGCAGAAACAAAATTTTCTGTTTGCCATTTACCAGAAACTAACATCGGATCTACAATGAATTTATCTTCAAACGATCCATCATCACTCTTTTGATAGGCTAGCTGGATTATCGGTCTATCAGTTGGATTTACCTGAGGCCAAGACCAATGCCAAGTAAAAAAGTCAGAAATAACAACATCACGAGGAGATAATTCCGGTGAACAATAAGGAAGATTAGGTAGGTTTTCAAGATTCAAATTTCCTCTTGGTAGAAGGCCAAATTGTGAGGACGAAGGAACAAACACCATTCCTCCATCTTCTTTTTTATTGCCACTTAAAAATACAAATGCAGTTACTTTTTCAGTGGTTCCATGAAAGTATGGCATATCTTGATGAGGTGTTACAGTTTGAGGTGCACTAGGGTCTTTGATCATTAAACGGTGAAAATAAAGCGCTACATTTTCTCCTAAAATTGCCTGTATTATTCCAAGAATTTTTTTGTTTTTGTAAATTTGCCCAAGCTCACCAGGGAGCTGGCCAAATACAAATCTAGTTTTTTCTTGACGTTTGAGATTTGAATCAAATTCATTATTTTGAAATCTTTTAAAGTCTCTTAAAAGAAGATCTACTTCGGATAAAGTTAACAAGTTTTTTAAGATTACAAACTTTTTTTCGACAAATTGTTTTTTAATATTATTGATTTGAATTTCATTGTAGTTCATTTATTATACCTTTTTAGATTTAATGTTTAACCATAAGTATTACTAGTTTAAAAGTTTGAATTAATCCACCCTTGGACCCCATCTACAAAGTTTATCTCTCCATACTCTGTACTATGTTTTCCCTGACAACCATAATCATAAGTTGGAATCCAGCCAAGTTCGTGGAAAAAATTTCGCAATTCTTCCTCAATTTCATGACTATGAGTTGCTACATGTATCTTCTTTACCTGTAATGAAATTTCTTTTTTGGCAGATCGAATGACTTCCAGTTCCTCACCTTGTATGTCCATATCAATAAGATCAATAAGGCTTTCGTTCTTCAACAAAGAAGAAAGTGAAATACATTTAACTGAAATGAAATGAACACCATGATTAGAGTCTTCTTTACTTATTGATGGATCACTTGCAACCGCAATTCGCTGGCCGTACCAATAAGCTGGATTTCCTGCATAAAATCTTGATTCTCCATCAACCTTAGCTATAGCTGCTTCAACAAGCCTGCAATGATTTTTGTCTAAACCATTCTCTTCAATATTTTCTTGAAGCCATTTGAAGTGTTGTGGTTCTGCTTCTACTGCAATAATGCGGTAATCTTTTCCAAGCTTGGTAGCAGCTAATGCTCCATTTACAGACCATCTACCATATCCTGCTCCTAATTCCATGATTGTGAATCGTTGAGAAGAATTCAATACTGCCTCAATCAAATCAATCCATTCAAAATATTCTTCACTAAAGTTTGGATATTCTCCCTCAGTTCCTTCAATTTGGTAAGTATGATCATTTTCTTTATTCATCTTTGCACCTAGGAAATTAATCTTGTATCCGATTTCTTTCCCCTTGTATATATCAAAGTTCTGGAAGCATTTGTGATGCATGATTTTCATTTGGATCTGTTCATCTATTTAGAATTCTTTAAACAATCTACATTTAAATTGATTTTAGTAATAAAAGAAAAAGAGATGTATTATAATCCTAAAAGTATGCATTTAGTTTTTGTGACGGTGATATCATGACTCTAACTGATAAAATAATTGTTCTTATCTCACCTTTACTTGCAGCTAAGCCTAAAATTGAATCTTATCCTGGATGGAATACTGGTAGTGGACTAGAAAAATTTTACAAGGAAAAAATTCCATTATATCTAAAAATGAAAAAACGAGCTTTTGAGTCATCATGTAAGCCTTTCTTAATGCGATGGTTATTACATCTTCGTCTGTATGTGTATCCGCCTGATGATGAAAGCACACGTGTCATTTATTTTACTGGTTATTTCGAACCAAACGAGTTTGAAATTCTTAACAGAATATTGAAACCCGGTATGATTTTTTTAGACGTGGGTGCAAATATGGGATTATATACAATTTTTGCATCAAAAAAAGTTGGAAAATCTGGATCGGTTATTTCAATTGAACCAAGTAGTAGGGAATTTAAGAGACTTCAAAATAATGTTGAGATCAATCAATTACAAAATGTTAGGATGATGCAAACTGCTGTCTCGCGTTTGGAAGGAGAGGCAGACTTATTGGTGGCTACTAATGATCATGCAGGACATAATACTTTAGGAAATTTTGCATATAATGGAATAATCTTGAAACAAAAAGAGCACGTTACAGTAAAGACAATAGATGGTATAGTCAATGAATTGAGATTGCAAAGGCTGGATGTAATTAAAATGGATATTGAAGGAAGTGAGTTTTTTGCACTTGAAGGTGCTACGGAAACTCTCAAAAACTTCAAACCAATATTGATGCTAGAACTGTTTAATGAAACTCTGAAACATCAAGGCTGTAACAGTGACATGATCTTCCAA
>CAZDTF010000051.1:0-525 GCA_964508325.1 uncultured Nitrosopumilaceae archaeon
TTGCTGTTTAAGCAAATAGGCATCAATAAACGGTTGGATATCACCGTCTAATACGCCATCCACATTGCCAATCTCAAAGTTGGTACGCAGATCTTTCGCTAATCGATAAGGTGCGAGCACGTAGTTTCGAATGTGGGATCCGAACGACGCCTCCATTTTCTCTGCTTCCGCTTTGTCGCGCTCCGCAAGTCCCTTTTTCATCTCAAGCAGTCTTACATGCATTTCCCAAGGCTTTTTCAATTTCAGTGAAAGGCCATGCCCGATCTGGAACGGCTGCCTGTGCTCAAATTTGACATGGGTAAAGCCCTCGTTTGAAAATATTTTCAACAACTCCTCGACACTCTTTTTGACAACTATGCTAAGCTGTTCTACGCCGTTTTTATCTACTGATATCTTTGCCTCTTTGCCTCCTAGAAGCGAGATCGTCTTTGGTTATATGGTCAGGAACTCTACCATAGCTCACCCTTTCTTAGACCTTTATTAAAAGTAAGATTGTTTTATTTTTTTGTTCATAATACCATACGT
>CAZDTF010000051.1:535-7908 GCA_964508325.1 uncultured Nitrosopumilaceae archaeon
TTGGTCGGGTGAGTTGGCAATTTCGTGCGGGCTTATCTTCCTTTCTGTTATTTGTGCCTGCAAGTTTTTTATTACGCAAAAAGGAGTGGCGTCAGAGCCCTCCCCCATCTTGAGGTTTGCAATTGATGCGAGGTTGTCCGCCACTGCCTGAAACGTAACTTTGAGTGGAATTCCAAAAAGATCTTTTTGACCACGCATGTCTAAAACTGGTTCGATCCCTGCACATGCAATGGCAACACCTATTGTACCAACTCTTGCTGGCATTAATCTACTATCAGTAATTATGATCCCAACATGAATCAAATATTTCAAGAAAATTTTTCGCCGTAATTGTTCCGCTACACGATATACATCCATAGGATACAAAATTATCTTTCCTTTCTGTGCGTTTGATTTGTCAATTCCTGCGTTTGGGGCTATTATGTTGTCTGCTGATGTAATTACAAACCCTGGCACTCCGCCAAATACAGTGTCAGACTCTCGAAGAATAATTTCTGCAATCTTGGGGTTGATTTGAAATTTTTTACCAAGTAATTTGGATTCTTCAGACGGGATAACTCGCTCATAATCCATTACCCTTGCTTGGGAATTTGCAATAAACTTACTTGAAATCACAATAACATCTCGATTTTCTAGAGTTATCTGAGATCTCTCCAGGGAACTAGTCAATGATTCAAAGAGATCGAATTCTTCTGTTTTTACCTCCGATTTTATGGGATAAACGGTAAGAGACATGGATAGGATTTCACTCTCTTTACTTTTTAGCGTTCTGTAATTAGTCTACTGCACACTTTTTCGCGTTATTTTAACAACAAAGACTACGCCTGCAACCGTTGCCGATGCTCCGATAGCTACCGCAGTTCCGAGATTATTCCAAGATGAATTATTTTGTTGAGGTGGAAGTGATGAGCTATTCACATAGGATATTACGCTTGGAGAAGTTTGTACAGTTGTTGGTTCATTTGTTGATTCAGGCGTTAATACAGGTGTTAATACAGGTACCTGTTGGGCATTATTTGCTGTCGTAGCAGAATTTGGTTTCTCCATATTTTGAGCAGGACCTATTACTTGTTGAAGAATTGTTTGTGTGTTATCAGGACCAGTCCCCCCCATCTGGTGTGGAAGCTTTCCTATGCTTGCCAATGCCTGTCTTATCTGTTCATCATTCCATCCAAATGCCCTAAGTTTGCTTACAAATTCTGCACCGGTAATAGTTCCATTCTGGTATTCATTTACCACAGTATTACCGTTTTCTGCAACAGGCGGTGGAGATAATGGAGAACCAGAAGTAACAGTAAACTGGACAGTTTTCATTGTATATCTTTGTTCCAAATTAGTTTCAAGTGCCCAAACGAGCTTGATCTGGTATGTGCCCTTAGGTTCCTCTTTTGTATTGCATAACGTAGAGTATCGTTCTACTATGACATTATTTACAACAATATCACAGACAGAATTTTCATATCCATTATCGAAGATAGGTTTTGGATTATTTGTGCTGAATAATGAAAATGTAATGGTTCTGTCTCCAAAGTTTTTGTTCAATGAATCACCATGTGTATAAATTGGGAAACAGTCTTCTCCTCCACAATGACTTGGTACTGTTATGCCAAATGGTTGTGAGAATGGTAAATAGATGTAAATTTCAGGATAAGGATATGATTCCTTTGAGATGTCTGGAAGGTGTGATACTGTAATGGTAATTGAAGTACCTGGTGGACCTGTTAAAGGTGATATTGTAACATCAGGACTACCAAGTGTTGTAAGGTCTGTTGTTGCCCATACAGAACCAAGTGGAATGACAACTAACATTACTAATCCAAATAAGATTGATCTACTCAAACAGACAAAGATCGAATTGATAATTAATAAGATTTAGGACTGAATCATTAGCAAGAATCTTCTCTCTTGACCAAATCGATTTCTTAGAATTGTACAAATTCCGCTATATGCTTATACTTCAAGAGAAGAGTCTACCTTGTCGAATTTGCACTCCAGCTATTCTTTCTGAATTTTTTTAAGTATATGGTAGGTAAAACTACTGCAGGCACAAGAAGCAAATAAAACTGATATTGTGTTAAGATATCAAACATGGCACTTTGAATTGCTGTCGATTTAGGAACTATCCTGTACACTGTTCCATCTGTTAAAGAGACAATGTACAAGAAACCGTCTGGTCCTGCGACAACATCGGTCATACAACCAAATCCAGTGCCAAATATTATTTCATCCATGGAGTCATCCCAACCTACAACTTTGTTAGCCAGTTGAGATGATTTGAAAACAAAGCCATCTCTGTTGTCGTTTAATTCAAATCTGTATAGATTTCCGTTGTTACAATCACCTACAAACACACTGTTTTTGTATTTCTCAAACTGGTGAGAATTAACAAATGCGATTCCTGTTGGTGCAACTGTTTTCATCCAAGTAAATTGTGGATCATGATATTGATATCCAGGATAGCTTGGAAGTTGTGCTAATGTGGTTTTATTTGCAGGACCTTGTATGACATCCCATCCACTGTTAAAGTTTGGTGGAACTATGTTAACTTCATCGCCAAAATCAGGACCATTTTCTGTATCCCAAAGTTTTCCAGTTACAGGATCGACTGTTAAACCAAAGCTGTTTCTAATACCCATGGCATAATACGGTCCAGGAGGGGCAACTCGATAAATAACACCTGTGTCATTTGGTTCGCCTTCTTGATGATTCTGTAACTTTCCATACTGTCCAGCATCTCCAAGAACAATGTATACTGAGTTATTCAGATCAGTTGTCATGGCTCCACCATTATGGTAGGTCTGTGTCTGAGGAAAATTCTTAATGAGAGTTTTATGTATCAGCGCACTTCCATTCCAATCATAGCTATAGATCCTCTTCCCTAATGGTGGTCCTCCATTGAATGAAGATTGAGTAAAGTAAAGGTATACCTTAGTTCCAACATGTGTGATTCCAAGCATTCCCTCTTCTCCTATGCTTGTGACATTTTCATGAAGTATTGGTCCCTGTTGTACACCATCTCGTATTAGAGTGACATTTCCTGATGTTTTTTCCAGCACTAGAATGTTGTTTTTATCAATAAAATCCATTGTAGTTGGGCTGCAACAGATACCTGGAATATATTTTTCAACTACAAAATCATCGTCTTTTACGCTAGGTTGCGAATATGCAGGTAAAATTATACAGATAGATAATATGAAAATTAAAAATAACCAGCCTTTCACTGATTACCAAATAAACCACTAGTTATTAAATTTCAACAATGGTAATATTATTAAAATAATTATAGTAAAAAGGAAAGAAATTAAAAAGAGATTAAGGAGGATAGAGATTCAAAAATGCATTGAGTTCTATTTTCAAGAAGCTGAGTTATTCTATCCTTTTATTATCTACAGTACTGGCATTATCAGGATTTACACATCTATGGAACCCAGTAGGGTTTCCTGATATATTTTTCGATGAAGGGGTATACATGAGGCGAGCAATGCATGTGTTAAATGGTTTAGGACCTCAAGAAGCCTTTTTTTACGATCATCCTTTCTTTGGACAGATTTTCTTGGCAGGTACACTAGCTGTTACTGGATATCCAAATTCATTAAATCCTACGGCTGATGCAAATTCAATTGTAACTCTTTATTTGATTCCTCGTATTATTATGGGAATACTTGCAGTAATGGATACTTTTCTTATTTATAAAATAGCAGAGAAAAGATACAGTACAAACGTTGCGTTTGTAGCCTCACTTTTATTTGCAGTAATGCCAATGACATGGATTTTAAGAAGAATATTGCTTGATTCTATCCTACTGCCTTTCCTCTTATCATCAATATTACTGGCACTCTATTCAAAAGAATCAAAAAGAAAAAAAACGCTAGTTTTATTTTCTGGTATTTTTTTGGCATTAGCAATTTTCACAAAAATTCCAGTTATTACTATGATCCCTTTGATTGCATACATGATTTTTTCCAACATTAAAAGTACAAAACTCCTTTGTTTGTGGATTATTCCTGTAATTTCAATACCGCTAATCTGGCCTGCTCAGAGTATCATGGCTGGACAACTTCGTCTTTGGTTAAGAGATGTTTTTTGGCAGGTACATAGAGGAGGCCAGGGTTTACCATACATATCTGGCGTCTTCATTAATTTTGATCCTGTTTTGTTTGTGCTTGGTGTATCGGGTTTTATTTTTGCTTTTATAAAAAAAGATTACTTTATTTTGTTGTGGCTAATCCCCTTTCTGATTTTCTTTTCCATAATAGGGTATGCACAATATTTTTACTGGATTCCAGTATTGCCAGTGTTTTGCATTGCAGCAGCCATTTTGATAGTAGATCTACTAAAAAAGATCAAAATTAAAAAATTGCAACAAATACTGCCTTTTATAATATTTTCAGGAATTGGAATTTTTGGTTTGGTTAGCACGAATTTGCTCATTGCAACTGATATGTCAAGCAGTCAATTCCAAGCAGCTGAATTTGTTGCAAAATATGTTAAAAATAATAATAACGTAACCATTCTCTCAAGTCCAGTGTATTCGTGGATATTCAGCGATATTTTTGGCAATAAAACTCCATTTTTAGATTATTCTGGAATACTATTTGCACCGATTACAACTCAGAAAATCTTACTTGTGGTAGACCAGCATTTTATGATTGATATTGCAAGAGGTAAACAATTACAGGATGTCTATAATAATACATCTACTATTGCTACATTTGTTGGAAAGGTTAGCAAATACGATCCTTCAAAATATCCTTACCATGGTCTAGGTGTAAACTACGAGGGAAGTCACATTGAGATCAGAACAAATGGCTAGAAATTTTGATTATAAACAACTAGCTCCATACTCTTTCTTTGAAAGTCCATTTTTTATTTAGAACAAAGTTTCCAATAGAAGCAGCAGCAACTGCCAGTAATAATGAAATTGAATAATTGATATGATCTGATTCTATAAAGTAATACACCATTATAAGTTGCACAAGTGCACCAATTCCGCTGAAGCCTAAAAATAAGCCGTACTGCTTCAAAGTTTTTCTAGGATCAAAGTTTCTGTCTTCAAACGTCCATACTTTGTTTAGAATAAAGTTTGATGTCATAGAAAAAATAATTCCTATCATAGTTGCATAAAGATACCAGAGGTCCGATAGAACTACTCCAAAGAGAAATGATACCATATAGTTTATCAAAAGACCTGATGCACCAACGGTATAAAACCGACCAGCCTTTGAAAAAAATCTGACAGAAGTTCGTTTTTCTCTTTCACGTTCTAACTTTCCATATCTGTACAATCTCCAAACTGCTCTTAAATAATCCCAACCTACAGAAACATCGAGTTTACTTGCACCAGATTTACGATCAATAAAGACATATGGAATTTCTTTTACTTTAACATCTTTAGCCTTAACCAATATCTCTAAAAGTATCTTGTAACCTATTGCATCAAAATTTATGTTTTTTATGACATGACGTTTGAATGCAAAAAAACCTGACATTGGATCTTTAATTTTTATTCCAAGGCCGTGCTGTGCAATTTTGGTTGCTCCTTTACTTAACAATCTTCGCTTAAAAGGCCAACCTGATACAGAACCACCTTCAATATATCGCGAGGCCACTACAATATCACATCCTGAGTTGTGTAGTTCCTCTACCATTTTTGGAATGGTTTGTGGAGGATGTGAAAAATCACTATCCATAACTACAACAGATTCCCCTTTGGCAGATCGAATCCCTGTTAATATTGCAGAGCTTAGACCGCGTTTAGTTTTTCTGTGTATGACTTTAACAGAATGTTTGTTTGAATTTTCGTCCATTTTTGCATATTCTTCAACAATCTTTCCTGTTCCATCTGGAGAATTGTCATCAATTACAATGATTTCTGTCTCTAGAAAAGATGACAAATGTTGACGTAACGAATCAAGAATTTTAGTAATATTTTGAGATTCGTTATAGGTAGGTACAATAACTGTGAGCGATTGAGGAAGGGTAGATACTCTTTCCTTTTGATATGAATTCAAAGATGTCATCTAACTACATTCGATTAATGATGGTTATTAAAATTAACTTTTGATTCATGTGTAGTTCCAAATAAAACCGTGATGAGTAAATGGAAAAATCTACTTATTCTGAACACAACAGCAATATCCATCGGTTATAAAGAAACAGGATTTTGGACTCGTTTTCTTCTGCAAACCTTTTAATTTCAAAAAAAGATCACATCAATCATATGGGAATGACTATAACAGAAAAGATACTTGCCAGAGCTTCTGGAAAGACCAGACTAGCTCCTGATGATGTAGTTTTTGTTAACGTAGACAAGGTAATGGTTCACGATGTTTCCGGACCAGGAGTAATAGCGGTATTTGAAAAACTGAAAAAGCAAGGAATGAAGATAGAAAAACTCTGGGACCCATCCAAAATCTGGGTTGCAGAAGATCATTTTGTTCCTTCAGCAGATAAAATATCAGCTCAAAATATTGTATTGCTTTCCAATTTTACAAAACAGTTTGGAATTCAAAAGCACTTCAAGTATGGAATGGGTCAGTACGGCATATGCCATACATTATCACATGAAGAGGCAATGGTTTTACCAGGTGAGGTATACGTCGGTGGAGACTCGCACACAAACACTACAGGTGCCCTTGGAGCATTTGCAGCAGGTCTTGGTCACACAGATGTTGCCTATGTTATGTTAAACGGAATAATCTGGTTTAAGGTTCCCCCGACAATTTACTTTAAGCTAAACGGTAAATTACCAAATCACGTTATGGCAAAAGATTTTATTTTAAAAATCATAGGTGATATAGGTAATGATGGTGCTGCATACAAGACAATGCAGTTTGGAGGTAGTGGAATTTCTGAAATGTCCGTTGAAGAGCGTCTTACTCTAACAAACATGACAACGGAAGCTGGAGCAAAAAGCGGAATCATAGAACCCGATCAAAAACTTAGAGATTATCTAGCAGCAAGAGGTGCAACAAAATACAATGAGATTCACGGAGATTCCGACGCACAACATGAAAAGATATACGAATATGAAGCATCTGAACTTGAGCCGACCGTTGCAAAACCATTCTCCCCAGAAAATATTTCAGCAGCAAGAGATTTATCTTCAATCGAGATAGACAAAGCATTCATTGGTTCTTGTACCGGAGCAAAGCTTGAGGACTTAAGAGCAATAGCAAAGATTCTAAAGGGAAGACATGTAAAAATTAGAACCGAAATCTTGCCAGCTGCCATTTCAATTTTCAAAAAAGCAATGGATGAAGGACTTCTTAAAATTTTTATAGATTCTGGAGTAGTTGTCGGTCCACCAACTTGTGGTGCTTGTTGTGGAGCCCACATGGGGGTCTTAGCAAAAGACGAGATCTGTATCAGTA
>CAZDTF010000052.1:0-7740 GCA_964508325.1 uncultured Nitrosopumilaceae archaeon
CTATTGCAGTACGTAACCGTAGAATAAGAGAGCTCGAATTAAAACTTAGAAGAGCCCGAAGGAGATAATTTTTTCAAAGCTCCTTTGTGACTTTTTTTATTATATCTATTGTACCATCAAGTAAGAAATCAAGTTCTTTTGCAGATATTGCAAGCGGTGGCACAATCATTACTATGTGACCAAGTGTACGCAAGTAAATTTTGTGTTTTTTAGCTTCTACGAAGATTTTCTGATGAATTTTTTTGTCTGGAGCAATCGGTGTTTTTTTATTCTTATCGCTTACAAGTTCAATTGCCATAAGCATGCCCTTATGTCTCACATCACCGACTAGGCTCAAATTACTAAATTCATCAATCCGTCTGTCAAATTGCCTTGTCTTGATTCTATTTTTTGAAATGAGGTCATTTTTTTCATATAAATCGAGATTTGCAAGAGCCGTGGCGCAAGAAAGTGGATTTCCAGTAAAGGTATGTCCATGAAAGAAATGTCTCATTTCACTGTAATTGCCAAGAAATGCATCGTAAATTTTCTGGCTAGTTAAAGTGGCAGCAAGTGGCAAATATCCTGCAGTCAACATTTTTCCATATGATACAATATCAGGAATACTTTTCTGAGATTGATACTCAATGAAAGACCCCAATCTTCCAAAACCTGTTGCAATTTCATCTAAAATAAACAATACCTCATATTTTCTGCATAAATGGCTTATTTTTTTCTGAAATTCTGATGGATAAATTATCCCGCCTCCAGCAATCTGTGCCCCACTTTCCATTACAAATGCAGCAAGATCATTATTTTTTACAAATACTTTCTCTATTCTTTCAAGGCAATACTCTTGATATTCATTAAAAGTAAAACCTTTTGGTATTCTATATTTGTGTGGTGTTGGTGTTTTAATTACGGGGAAAAGTAGGTTTTTGAATTTTGAAAAAAAGTGAGGGACATATCCAATCGACATTGAGCCAATAGTATCTCCATGATATCCATTTTCCAAAGTAACAAATTTTGTTTTATTTTTTATTCCAATATTTTGCCAGTATTGAAAAGCAATCTTGATTGCAATCTCCATTGCAGTTGAACCATCGTCAGAATAGAACACTTTGTTCATTCTAGGAGAGATTTTGACAAGTTTTTCCGCAAGCAACTCTGCTTGATCATTTGTAAGATTAAACAAAGAAGAATGTTGTAATTTTCTTGTTTGCTTTATCATTGCATTAACCAGTTCTTTTTTTGTGTGTCCCCACACATTACACCACATGCTTGCCACCCCATCAAGTAATCTGTTTCCTTTTGAATCGACAAGCCACATTCCGTCCCCTTTTGTTATAGCGTCAAAATTTTTCCATTCTTTCATTTGCGTATATGGGTGCCAGACAAAATTTTTTGAACTCAATTATTGAAAATTCTAACTTTGGCAATAATAATGGTACGGTGAATTCTTAAGGAGGGTCGATTATTGCCACTTGTGAGGGCCTATTTTATTACAGGCACAGACACGGGGGTTGGAAAAACCTCCATCACGGCTGGCATTGCAGGCTCCATGCGTAAGATAGGCGTGGATGTTGGCATAATGAAGCCAATTGCAACTGGCTATCCACAAAAAGCTGGTTTCAAATCTTATGATGTTGCTAAACTTGTTGAAGCCACTTCCATACAAGATCCTGAGGATCTCATAAATCCAGTATTTCTTCCACTTCCAACTTCTCCTTATGATGCGACAAAACTTTTGGGGTTATCTGTTGATATGCCCTTGATCTTTCAACAATTTAAAAAATTGCTTTCTATGCATGAAATATTGTTAATTGAAGGAATCGGGGGAATTATGACTCCAATTACAAAAAATTTCTTTGTGGCAGATATAATAAAAAGAATGGATATAGAAACTATCATTGTTACAAGAGCTACAATAGGTACGCTAAATCAAACCGTAATGACATGTAACACATGCAAAGATTACGGCATTAAAATATGTGGCCTTGTCATAAATAATTTTGATGAAAAGGGAACTCCTGCAGAAAAGAATGCTCCCACCACACTTTATGAACTTACTGAAGTTCCAATTTTAGGTGTAGTTCCATTTATCAAAGATTTGGATAAGATTGAAAAGATTGTTGAGCATGTTGGGAAATATGTTGACGTAAAATCTCTTATATCTTAAAAATTTTTAGCTTTGACTGTTTTTTGTTTGAGGTAAACCAAATTATGTCATTTATAATATTTGAAAAAGACGCATTATTGTTATTGCCTACTTTATACGTTTTTACGTCTAAAGGAAGCTCGTTTTCTAGAACAAACCATATGTTTTCTTTATGTGGTTGGATTTTTGTTAATTCTGTAACTCTTTTCTTTATTAATTGAGGATTGTTAGTTTTTGGAAATGCGATTACAAGCGCATCTTGGGGAGATGAGGAAAGAGTTGAGATATCTGGAATAACTACATCAATATCTACCGAGGCAAGGGTGATTTTCCTTTGGCTTGGGATTAATGCCACTGTTAGTAGATAGTGAACAAGCCCCTCTGCAAAAGAGACCATTTTTTCAGATTTTTCACCCGCTAGGTTTTCAAGAATAGGCATGCATTCACCGCATATAGTGCTTATTGTCTCTGGGCTATCACCTTGTGCTATGTCAGATACTATCTTATGCTCTTCATAGTTTGAAATGGCCTTGTATAGTATTTCTTTAATTTCCATGTGGTATCACTTTAATTTGAATAGAATAAAAGATGATCTAAAAATCAAACATATTTGCATTTTTATAAAATATGGATTTATTTCTTAAATTTTTTATTTGTAAACTTAGTTAACCCAAGTTTTTTTAGCTCTTCTGATTCTTTGAGCACAGAATAGTGTTGTTTTTCTTTGTGTTGTCTGAGTTTTCGTTGAATCTCAGTGAATTCATTGGCAAGTATTTTTAATGCATATAGGCCTGCATTTGCAGCTTTGTTTACTCCAACTGTTACCACTGGGGAACCTGTTGGCATCTCTGATATGGACAAAAGTGAATCCAACCCACCAAACGCAGAGAACTTGAAGCGGTCAGAGCTGCCAGACTTGTCATTATACACCATTATTGGAACTCCTATCACTGGAATGATGGTATGAGATGCTATCATTCCTGGAAGATGTGCTGAGCCTCCAGCTCCTGCAATTATTACTTTGAATCCGTTTTTTTCTGCATGTCTTGCATAATCTAATAATCTCGTTGGTGTTCTATGGGCAGAAATAATCTGGTCCTCATGCTTTACCCCAAATTCATCTAAAACCGTGGCAGCACTGTGCATTATTTTGCTATCTGAACTAGAACCCATGATTATACCAACAAGTGGTTTTTTTGAATAACTCACAAAATAAAACAATCATGAATTTTAATAAACCCAGCGAATTGAAACCTAACACATAATGATAATTAAAACATATATCCTGTTAGCATATATCAAAGTCATATGGCTCAAATAAGAGCAGCTATTGAGATTAGTACCTCAGTAGACAAGGTCTGGGAGGTAGTTTCTGATCTTGACAATGATCCCAAGTTTTGGAGCGCTGTTACCTCGATTAGAAACATTTCAAGTGAAAATAACGAAGTAAAACGCGAAGTCATACTTGCTAAAGTCAATAAATGTCTGCAAACAGTTAGCCTGTACCCAAAAGAAAAACTACATACTGAATGGACCAAGGGAATAATCAAAGGTACAAAAGATCTCATTCTTACATCAAAAGGTAGCACTACATACCTTGAAGCTGTTTTAGACTATAAATTCTCAGGAATGGCTGGTTTTATGTCAGGAAAAATTACAAAAGACATACAAAAAGAGACAGAAAGAGCAGTTGAATTAATAAAAGAAAAAGCAGAAGGCGTTGATAAAAGTCTGCAGATGGAAGAAAGGACACACTGGGCAGACATGTACGATGAAAACGAAAAGTAATATTGTTGCAATTTAATGGAACCAACAAAATTTTCAAATTTCAAACTTTTAAATTATCAGAAAAAAGAAATTTGATTGTTCTTTATGCAACAAACACCTCTTGAAGTTAGACGAGCATTTGGACTCCTTTTTATTGGAGTTTCAATTGCCGTTGGTTCTGCCTCTATTTTAAGTGAGTTTGCATTTGTAAATGGATCTCCGACTTTTTATTATGCAATAATATGGTTTGGCAGTTTTGGAATTACATTTGGTATAATTTTTGGAAAATTTTGTAAAATAATTCCATCAATTAGAGGCAGAATGAAAAACAGTGTAAAGTGGTCAAGAAATGTCAAAGCCGTCAATGGTTTATGTTGGGCAGCACCCTTTGCTACAATAGACCTTTTTCCTAGTCTTTATCAATATCTAATATTACTTGGGATAGGTCTGGGAAACCTTTCAACATATTTGTTTATGAGAAAATATAGCGAATTGGACAACCCTGAGCAAATAATTGTTGCAGCAATATCACTTGTTGCTATTCTTATAGCTTTAGTAATTGATACTTCGCCATTAATCACAAACCAAACTATTGCTGTGATAACTTCTAGAATTTTAATTGCAATTGCTTATGGGGCTGGTGGAATCTATGCATTACTTGCAAAAAAATAATATTAGCAACAAATTCTATCTCGTGCTCCTCAAGTCTGTGACCTGTCCTGGTGAACCTATTTTGTAAAAAGTAGAGGGGGAATTTTGATTTGCGTATTCGGTCGCAATCCAGCTAGCTGAACGGACTGTCGTTGAAATACGAAATTCATCCAACTTTCCTTTATAGAGCTCACAATTTAGACAGTCATAAGTTCCAACATAAAGAGCCCCCGCGCTTGCTGATTGTGGAGTAGTAGTAGCTGTATTAACTTGAACGCCATCTATATACAACCGGTGTGTTTTACCTTGAAAGTTTCCGTTCCCATCATAGGTATATGTCACATAATGCCATGTACTGGATGAAGGAATAGGAGTTGAAACCAAGAGGCTACCTCCATAGCTCCAAATATCTAGTGTAGTTGATGATTTAAAACCCATTTGGGTTGCAGACCCACCTGCACTTTTTTCTAAAGCGAACATATCTTGAGTGCCTCCTGGCGCAGATGGATACCAAATCCATATGGATGCTGTTTGAGGAACACCTGGATTGTAAGGGAGTGCTGTAAGAGCACGTGTTCTGTTAAGATAATTGTTACTGGCATCAAAATTCAAACTTCCATCAATCTGTCCTGATACCTGATCACTATAGACCATATTTTGCCAAGTAAGATCGTTTTGATTCGACGTGCTATCTCTTATTGCGTTGGGATTTACATTTATCTCTACAACTGCAATTGCGTACTTTTCATTGTTTGCGTTGGAGAACGACCAACCCATACTTACTGATTGGGGTGTAGCAACGGACTTTGTACTACTGGCGCCTTGCATTGAAGGACCTACTGATAGATTCCATTGCGATGTTTGTCCTGCACTTGGAGTAAGTGGGTTTGAAGTTAAGACCATATGCGAATCTATAACGATGCTGTTAGTTCCTTTTGTAGACCATGTTATGGTATTAGCTCCACCTGAAGCTTGACCGCTTTTGGTAGCACTAGTTATTATTGGATTTAATTGATCAACTCCAGATATGGTATATGCACCTAGTGCAATGTTGGCTGATTGAGACATTGTCAGGGCAACAACTCCCCCAGTTGATATAGGATTAACCAAATACCATATTTCCGAATCCCCGGTATTTGTTATGTGAGCTGGTGATTGTGTAAGAGATTGTCCATTAAAAGTAAGGGTGCTCACCGTTCCAGTACTTGATTCTACTGCGACCAAAAGCAATCTATTCTGGTTAGAATCTGAAGGAATAGTAAGCGTGGCAGCACTAAGGCCTGTAACACTTGTCGATTGTACGTTATCTACCTGAAGTACGCTTGAAGTCGTGCGTTCCTTAAAATGCCAAACTCCACCATAATTAGAATCCCATGTAGCTGCAATATTTTGTTGGCTGATTGTATTGCTATTACCATAATACATGTAAATAATGTCATTTGGAATGATAGAATGTAAGCTTGGAACTTGAACCCATGCTACCATTGATCCTGTTGAACTAGTATAGTTTTCAATCTCAAAATTTAACTTTGTCACTCCGTCGCAAGAAGTAAACAAAATATCATTGCCGTCAGCCCGAGCATTATTTTTAAGATCTGTATCCACAGTATTTACAAGTAGAGGAAAATTATCGAACCTGCTTGGTTTGATTTCTACTGCAACAGATGCAGAGTTTTGGTTACCAGACCATGTCCAGCCCATAATTTGTGTTGATGGCAAGGAAGTACTAACATAGGAGCTTCCTCCTGTGATGGTTGTACTCATAACATTATTCCATCCAAGAGTTTGACCTATATTTTGAGAAATAGTAGGTCCATTTTGTACAGCAATAGAATTTATAACAAGACTTTGGGTATTTTTTGTATAAACTGTGACAGAACCGCTTGCTAACGTACTTGTGCTAGATGCGCCATAGGAAATTGGATATGTCTGATCAACCCCAAACAAGGAATATGCTCCTGTTATTATATTAGATGAGCCGCTACCAGACATTGTAACGATAATGTTTGCTGTTCCTACTGGGGGATTCGCCAAATACCAGATTTCAGAATCTACAGTATTAGCTGTTGAATTTGCTTTTATCAAAGATAATCCTCCATAGGTTATAGTGCTGACAGTTTTACTACTAGATTCTACTGCAACTAGCAATAATCTATTTGAACCAGAACCCACGGGAAAGCTAAAAGAAGGAAGAGTATTTGAGGAGGTTGTAACTGTAGTAGAATTTATAAAATCTAACAAGATGGGACTAGGATTACCTACAACCTGATTATGGTCTATCGTTATTGGTTTTCGATATTGCCAATTACCGCCATACCACCCAACATTTGGGGCTACTTGAGTTTTAATCACTGAGCCTCGAGAAGTAGTTAAAGAAACAGAAACTGGGTCGGTAAAACAATTGTATGGAATTGCACTGGTGTAAGTTTGACCCGGAAGAATTATTGATCCTGGAATTGCATATGTAGTTGAATTTGCAGATGAAGTAATTACAGAGACATAATTTGTGTTTTTAATAGATGCAGACGGTATTGCAGTTACGGTATATTTTGGACTAATGATTTTAATGTTGGTAATATTGATAGCCGTGGTACTAGGATTTGTAAAGGTTAAATTGAATTGGTTAGTTGAAGAATGATAAACAGGGTTTTCAATTACTATCGATTCTTGATTTTTACTTATTGTGTTTGAATATGATTGATCTAAAAGTGTTTTAAATATTGTGAAATTGGTATTACTTAAAACAAGAGCTGCTGTGCCAAAAGCAGCTACAACAGAAAGCATTATCATGGCAGACATAATTGTACCTAAACCTAGCCTACGGTGGGTATACATCCTCATACTAGAAATTCACATTAATTTGGTTATTATTGACAGGATGTAGTAAAATAGAACAGACTCGTTTTAGATATTATTTTTGTTTATGGAATATTATGAGATTTCTCACTTCTTCTGCTTTTTTGATTAAGAGACTGATGTTTTTCGTATCTTTTTCATCTACTAAATTAAAGTGTCCCATCTTTCTTTGGGGTTTTGTCTCGTCTTTTTGATACATCTTTAGGTATACCCCTTCTTCTGGTTTTAGTTTTATTGGGTCATATTTGCCCTGAAAGTCTTTTGTTCCTAAAATATTATACATCACTGTATAGTGAATAAAGTTTTTTCCACCAAGCTCAAACCCCAGT
>CAZDTF010000053.1:0-7702 GCA_964508325.1 uncultured Nitrosopumilaceae archaeon
CTAGAGAAGAAAAAGATTGCAATAATATCAAAGACTAAACCAATAATGTGTACTGCAATATCTCCAGAAGATGCTTTTGATGAAATAGTACAAGAGCAAATAAACAAAGTAAATGGTATGAACAATCTTGTAACCAAACTAAAACAAGTTAGCGAGGACAGCAAGAAAGCAAGAGGTTCAGAAGAAAAAAGATACTTTCATCTTACACCAAACTATGTGTTCAAACAGCTTGAAACCATGATTGATGGTTCAAAGACTTCAATTCATGCAATAGTGGATTCGTGGGGATTGAATCTTTTATCCCAATGCAAAGAATCGTTTATTCATGCAATTAGAAAAAATATCGACATCAAAATTATAATTGCACCAAACCTTGTTGGAACAGAAACCTTTAGAGCATTGCCTGATGGTATCAAAATAAAAAGTTCCGATGTTTCACAAAATTCTATAATGTTTGATGATTCTGAAATACTAATGATTAACAGCAATAATGGCAAGGGTGCAATATTTTTGTCAACAGAAGTATTGGGTACAAATCAAGCCAAAATGTTTGAACAAACCTGGAAAAACGCGATGAGGGTAAACAATCTTTTTGACATGACAAAAATCGACGCCCAGGAAACTTTGAAAATCATTCAAGCAATAAATGAAAATGGTCTTGGTTTTGTTCTAAACTCTGTACTACATTCCAGAAATAAAGAAATAGACATGCTAGAGTTTCTTGAAAAAAATGGAGTAGATTTGGAAGCAAAAACGATTGATGAGATTATTGCACTTGTTGATTCCACCTTACAAATGACCTGCTCAGGACAAGCACGCTATGAGCCTCAAGGAAACCATATAATCATAGAATCAAAGTTAAACAGCGGACATTCACTTCCTTGGGCAATGTTGGTTGAAGGATATCTCAATAAAAAAGGATTCAAGACAAAGATGATGTACAACAACCACCATCATAGTGGGGAAAAAATACACATTAAAGTAGATTCAAAGTTAGATACCAATTAATCTAGTTTTATAAAACATAAAATGCAAAAAGTAACATTTTTGTAGGTTTATTATATCAGAGAATTTATCACTTTTGTAAATGGAGATATCTCATGAATTTAATGCAAAAAAAATAGAAGAAGAAATTAGAAATAAATTTTCTTTATTTGATTTGCAAAAGTTGATCTTTGAATCCCCGAACAAGACCAAAAAAATTGCATTCATAGAAGGTCCTCCAACCATGAATGGAATACCACATGCAGGACATTTGCGAGGTCGTGTCATCAAAGATCTTTGGTACAGATACATGACGTTATGTGGCAATAAAATAATTTTTAATGCCGGATGGGACACTCAAGGATTGCCTGTAGAGCTTCAAGCAGAAAAAGAAATGGGCGTTTCAGGCAGCAAATCAGAAGTAATAGAATCCGCAGGTATTGAAAAACTAGTGTCAGAGTGTAAAAAAATCGTATACAAGTTTAATGAAAAATGGGTAGAAGCAGACAAGCTTATGGGAATGTCCTTTAATCAAGAAAAGGCATACTGGACGTACAAGGACGAATACATTGAACGAGAATGGAAATTTCTCAAAAAGGCATATGAGAATGGCATTATGTCAGAAGACTATAAGGTAGTTGCATACTGCCCAAGTTGTCAGACATCACTTAGTCATGCCGAGGTAAACCAAGGATACGAGACAGTCCAGGATCCCTCTCTTTATTACAAGGTAAAAATGAAAAACGAAGATCTGTTTTTGATTGTCTGGACTACAATGCCATTTACTTTGGTTACCGATACAATGGTTGGCCTAAACCCTGATGAAAATTATGTTTATGTAAAAGTTGGAAGCGAGACTTGGATTGTTGGTGAAAAAAGACTGGAAGAATTTATGAAAGAGGCAAAAATTGAGGATTATACAGTTGTAAAAACAATAAAAGGTTCAGAAATGGATGGAAGAAAATACATCCATCCCTTGCTTGATGAAATTCCAGGACTGAAAGAAAAATCCACATTAGAGAAATTTCATACAACAGTAGCAGAAAGTTTTGTTGACATTCAAACAGGGAGTGGTCTTGTGCATCTTTCTCCTGCAAACGGTGAAGAAGATTTTGAAATCGCGACAAAAAGGTCAATCCCAATTTTTAATCCAATAAATGATGAAGCTAAATTCGCAAAGGAGGCAGGAGCATATTCAGGATTATTTGTACGCGATGCAGACGAAAAAATTGTCAGATCTTTGCGTGAAAAAGGAGCACTAGTAAAAATTGGTAAGATCAAACACCAGTATCCCTTATGCTGGAGATCCCAGCACAAGCTCTTATGGCTTGCACGAAGAGGATTCTTCTACTTTTTAGATAGGCTTGAAGACAAGGCAGTCAAGGCAGCTGAAAATGTAGAATACTTTTTTGATCCTCCAAAAAACAGGTTTCTTGAAATAATAAAAGACAAACATCCTTGGTGCATCTCACGGGAGAGAATTTGGGGTTGCCCACTGCCAAGATGGACCTGTAAGAACTGTGGTGAATACAGGTGGTTTTTTTCAAGGGTTGAAATAGTAAATGAGGCAACGGATCTTCCTGATGGACCAAACTTTGAGCTACACAAACCTTGGATAGACAGAATCACAATAAAATGCAAAAAGTGTGGCTCAAAAATGGAAAGGGAGCAGTTTGTGTTAGATACATGGCATAATAGTGGAGCTGCACCTTATGCTTCACTTACAGATGCAGATTATAACGAATACATCCCTGCTACTTTTCTTACGGAAGGAATTGACCAGACACGTGGATGGGCTTATACTCTACTGATTGAAAACGTAATTTTTAATGATAACCCAGTGGCACCTTTCAAATCATTTTTGTTTCAGGGTCATGTCCTTGATAAAAATGGAAACAAGATGAGCAAAAGTCTTGGAAATGTTTTGGATGCAATAGAACTTATGACAAAATATCCGGTAGATTTGATAAGATTATACTTTATTTGGAAATCAAGTCCAATAGAGCCACTTAACTTTAGCGCGGATGAACTTGTATCAAGGCCTTATCAAATTCTTAGCACGTTGTACCATCTGCACATTTATTTCAAACAAAATAGCGAGTACGACAAGTTTGATAAATCCCACACCTTAGAATGGGCAAAAAGTAAAAATCTTTTAAAATCACCTGAGATTTGGATTTTATCAAAGCTTCAAAAACTCATACTCAAAGTCAAAGATACCCAAGACAAATGTAGATTTCATGAAGCGGCAAAGGCATTAGACGATTTTATCATAAACTCCGTAAGCCAGGTATACATACCAATTACAAGAGAAGACCTCTGGACCGAAGATGAATCTCAGCATGAGAGAAGACTTGCAATATATGCAACCTTATCAGAGATTCTTAGAACCTTCGACGTATTGTTACATCCAATTTGCCCATTCACTACAGAATATCTTTATTCTTCATTTGGCGAAAAGAAAAGCATTCTTTTAGAAAGCTGGCCCAACCCTCAAGAATCTCTCATAGATGAGATCGTAGAAGAATCATTTGATTTGTTAAAGGAAATAATTTCAATTTCTGCTGCTGCAAGAATGAAAGGCAAACTGAAACGACGATGGCCATTAAATGAGGCAATAATTTGTGTGGAGCCATCTCAACAAAAAAAACTTGAATCCCTTTCTAATCTGTTAGTTTCACAGATTAATGTTGAAAAATACAAGATAATAGAGTTGAAAAAAAGTGAAGGTCTTGATCTTGTTGCAAATTTATTAAAGTCTAATCTTCCAATAAAACCAAAAATAGAATTTGACAGAAAGAAGATTGGGCCAAAAGCAAAACAAGACATGAGCAAGCTCTTACTAAAGTTTGAAAATACTAACACTCAGCCAATTATAGATGGTTTATTGGAGAAAAATTCGTATTCTTTTGATCTCGGAGAAAATAAAATAGTGCTTGATAAAGAAGATTTTGTAATCGATTTTGTAGAACAAGACGGATATGCTATGGCACGGCATGAATCACTCATTGTCTTCATATCTACAGCAAGAAACCAGGAGATGATGGCTCGTGGCATGATTAGAGATATAGCAAGAAGATTACAGGTTTTAAGAAAAGAACGGGGCTACAATCCAACTGACATCTTGGAAGCAGCTTATGTGTTAGATCTTGACGAAGAATCACTTGGAATGGTAAAGGAGAAACAACAAGAGTTGGCCTATTTGGTCAGAGTAAAACGAGTTAATTTTTCTGACAAGGCCAAAGCCTACAAAGATGACGACATTGACGGGCAAAAGATACGCATTTCAGTAGAGTAATGCTAAGTTTTTGATAATTCGACTCGATTAAATAATAAAACTTGTATTGTTAAACATGGCCAAGCAAACAACCCTAGATGGGTGGCTCTTATACCATTTTTCGGAGCTTCTAAAAAAAGGATCATTGCATGCTGCCAAGACTAGAACTCCAATTGTAATTTATAGAAACACGATGGAAGAGGAAGGAGAGTCATACCAAGAAACAGTTTGTACCTTAATAGAAGGATATGTGATTGTTCAAGTAATAACATCTGGAGGAGCAATAGTGCCAAGCTTTCAGCAACAATTGGTTTTCCCAATAGATCAGTTTCCTGAATGGTTAATGCAAAAAAGCAGGGACTTATTATTGCAGTGCATTGATTTTCTTGAAGACCAGTTAAAGTAACCATTAGATTATAAAGACCATAAAAATGAAAAGTTTGCATGCGGTTGCTGGAATATCAAGCAAAGACATTGTTTGCCGAGTATGGCATTCCCATTCCAAAAGGATTAACATCAACTGATATTGAACAGGGAAGAAAAGATGCAGCAGTACTTGGCTTTCCATTTGTAATTAAAGCTCAGATGGCAGTTGGCGGAAGAGGCAAAGCTGGCGCAATACAAAAATGCCACAACGCAGATGAGTTTGAACTAAAATATCCAGAAATCATGCAAAAAGTAGTAAAAGGAGAAAAGACAAAAGCGATATTACTTGAAAAAATGGCGGACATCAAAAGAGAACTTTATCTTTCGTTATTTCTTAACAGAGGAAAAAGATCATACACTATAATTGCATCAGGAGAGGGCGGTGTAGAAATCGAGTCAGTAAAAAACCAAATTATTAAAGAAGTTGGTCTTGGCGATGTAGATACAAAAACTGCAGAGGAAGTAGGAAAGTTGATGAGTCTAAAAGACAGGAGCTTGACAGATTTTGTAAACATCCTTCAGAAATTATCTAAAATAACTATAGAAAAGGAAGCAGAGCTTGCAGAGATAAATCCACTTGCAGTATTAGGAGATGGTTCTCTTGTGGCGCTTGATGGCAAGATCATAATTGATGATAATTCCATGTTCAGGCATGACGAATTACGCAAATTTCAAGAGGTTTCAGAGCTTGAAGAGCGTGCTGAAAAGAGCGGCTTTTCTCTAGTAGAACTTGATGGAAATATCGCAGTAGTTGGAAATGGGGCAGGGCTAGTGATGTCGTCATTAGACATGCTATCAGATAATGGGGGAAAACCAGCTTGCTTTTTGGATGTAGGTGGGGGCGCAACAACAGATACAGTTTATGAGGCACTCACCTTGATTAGTAGGATGAAAAAAGTCAAAGGGATTTTGGTGAATCTTTATGGAGGAATAGTAAAAACTACAACTGTTGCAACTGCATTTATCAAGGCATATGAAAATAAAATTTTAGATGTACCAGTATTTGCTAGAATGTCAGGAGCTGAAGCTGACAAATCAAAAGAAATGCTAAAAGGTTCCAGAACAAAGCTCTTTGATACTGTTGAAGAAGCAATAAATGCCGCAGTCATAGAGGTAAATAAAATTGGTTGATCTATTTGAAATTCTAATAGGAAAAGAGGGAGAGAAGGATTACAAGAAAAAACCAGTCATTATTCAAGGCATAACAGGAAAATTTGGATCCTTTCATACGCAACAGATGCTTGCATATGGTACAAACATTGTGGCTGGTGTAACTCCTGGCAAAGGTGGTCAAAAGTTTGAAAATGTTCCAATATATAATTCAGTAAAAGACGCAGTTGCAGCAACTGGAGCAAAAATTTCAGTCGTATTTGTTCCTGCAAAATTCTTTTTGGATGCAGCAGTTGAAGCTCTAGAAGCTGGAATCAAGCTGCTCATTGCAATTCCAGAACATGTTCCAATAAGAGACTCTATGATAACAATTGAGCTTGCCAAGAAAAAAGACGCCATTGTAATAGGACCAAATACACCTGGCATTATAATACCAGGAGTTATGAAAATAGGAATTATGCCTGCATCTCCGTTCAAACCAGGTCGTATAGCAGTTCTTTCAAGAAGTGGAACTTTGATGTACGAAGTCTCTTACAATCTTTCCCTTGCGAATTTTGGACAAAGTGTATGTCTAGGCATAGGAGGCGATCCAATTAACGGAACTCCAGTAATTGAGGCGTTTGAGAGAATTAGAAACGGTGCCAACATAGATGGAGTGGTAGTGGTAGGAGAGATTGGTGGCGATGCTGAAGAGATGCTTGCACAACATATTATCGACACCAAATTTGACAAACCAGTTGTAGCCTATATAGCTGGAAGAGCGGCCCCAAAGGAAAAAAGAATGGGTCACGCAGGTGCCATAATTTATGGAACTTATGGTTCTGCAGAATCCAAAGTCTCAATGTACGCTAAAGCAAATGTACCTGTGGCAAAAAGACCTGCCGAAGTACCAATGCTCCTAGCGGGAAAGCTTGACATAAAAGGTAGAATCAAATAGTATCACAGAGTAGAAAGATAAAATGCCAATAACAGATCCACTAAAAAAACAAATTGCACAAAAGGCTAGACTTCATTTCAAAGTCTGTTTTTCATGTGGTGCAAAAAATCCAATTGGCGCCACAAGATGCCGCAAATGCCGCAATACCTATCTGCGCCTCAAAAACAGGACACTTGGAATTAAAAAGTAAGATCCTATAATTTAGTGTATGTGCTGCCGAAGATGGGTTGTTCCCATATCTTTTACGCAGAGCATGTTGCACTGGTTTGAAATCCATTAATTATAGTTACAATTTTTTTTGCAAGTGATATTGGACTGGTATTTTTCTTTATTGTCACCAAAACGACATGATCACGCATAGGAAATGTAATCATTGTCAAATTCTCCCTCTCTGATAGATGATAATTAATTGGACCATATTCAGAATCATAGTCTTTTCCCATAGAAATTTCCAATACACGTTGCATAAAAAACATCTCATCTTTTTACTGTTGTAATTGTTTTACCTGATTAATTTTTTTTAACTTTTAAAAATTTTTACAAAAGGGTCAGGAAGCATAAACCAAGCCGCTTTTCTTTTGGGAACCCTGACTTTGCTGTCACAGATTCTGGCTCTTTTCCGAGATCGCTCGATAGCCCATTTTATAGGACCATCGCCAGAGCTTGATGCCTATTATGCCGCATTTCGTCTACCGGATCTTATTTTTGTTTGTGTAGCTTCTATCGCTTCTATAACCGTATTAATTCCTTTTATCACTGCCAAAATGTCGGAGGGAAAAGTTACAAAAGAAGCGAAAAAGTTCTTAAATGATGTTTTTACTATTTTTTTCGTAGGAATGACAATAGTTTCTCTTATTTTATTTTTTATAATGCCACATTTGATTTTTTTCATTGCCCCCGGCTTTACGCCGATTCTTCAGGCTAAAACAATTCTACTTTCTCGAATCATGTTACTTTCTCCAATTTTG
>CAZDTF010000054.1:0-7665 GCA_964508325.1 uncultured Nitrosopumilaceae archaeon
TTTTTTTTTTTTTTGAATTTGTTTTTTTCTAGACCATCAATTATGTTTTTATTTTTCATAAGATTCAAACCGCAGTAGCTAAGAAGAGAGGTCTGATTCATCTTTCCATGTTCTGTTAATTTTAATATAATGTCCTTTCTTATGTAAATTCTATCTCTGTATTCATGTGACAAGGATTCCGTTTTGTTGCAGTGTAAAACAAGTATTAAGCCTTTGTCCAAAATATTTTTTGTATAAGAAAATAATTGAGACATAGACTCCTGAACAATTATATCGGTAACTTTGTTCACTAACATTGTTTGGCAATCGTTTTATTCAAAAATGAATCTAAAGCATTCATGCAATCAGTTCATCTGAGACTATGTAATTCCTATAGTGATATCTTTTGTCAATCTCACACTGAACTAAATGAATTTTGGAGAGATTAAGACTTGGAAAATATAACAAACGCGGATCTAAAAGCAGGTAGAAGCTATCAAGAGGGTATTTTCGATAAGAATTCTCTTGCCCTAAGTGTAGAGAATTTATCCAAGATCTTCGAGTCTACTGCAGGACGGGTTGTTGCACTAAACAACGTGAGCTTTTCAATAAAAAAAGGCGAGTTCGTATCTATAGTGGGACCATCTGGTAGTGGCAAATCTACATTGCTTAACATGATTGGTGCACTTGATAGACCAACGGCAGGTAAAGTACGCATAGATGGTTTTGATATATTCTCTCTTAACGACTCCCAAATTGCAACGGTAAGAAATAGACTTATTGGATTTATCTTCCAGTCATATAATCTCATAAACAGATCTACTGTTCAAAAAAATGTGAAGCTACCAGCAATCATTGCCAATATGTCAAACAATGATGCAAACTTTAGATCCATGAAAATCTTGCAAGCCTTAGGTATTGCAGACAAGGCAAAACAGAAACCAGTAAATCTATCAGGTGGACAGCAGCAAAGAGTTGCAATTGCACGTTCTTTAATAAATAACCCTTCAATAATTTTGGCGGACGAACCCACTGGTAATTTGGATACAAAAACCGGCGAGGATGTCTTTGACATGCTCAAGACGCTCTCACACAAATTCAAGCGCACTATAATCATGGTAACACATAATCCAGAGCTTTCCGAGTCTACAGATAGATCAATTTCGTTAAGAGATGGGAGGATAGAGAGAGATGTTGTCAACTAGCCCGCTTATTCCAAAATTTTTCAAATTACGATTTGTGAAAATAACAATTCCATTTTTGTTTGCAATAATTTTCTGTTCTTTGATTATGCCATCTTTTAATGCATTTGGGTTACAAGGAACGGCATGTTCTTCATCACTTACTAGTGTTATTGACGCTAATTATCAGGGTCCTGTAGTTATAGATGCTTATTGGGTAGACCAAGGACAGTCTGCTGTAAACGGAACTCAGAGCAATCCAACCAAAAAGGAGATAGGACCTGGTGAGGGACCTTCTGTTCTTGCAGTGGTTCTAGAAAACAGGGGAACTCAACAGCTAGCTTCGCTCACAGGATACCTCAATCTTCCAGGTGGATTTTCACCAACTGGTGAAAGTAGGATTCCCCAATTACTTGCGCAAGACAGTCCTGCAATTAGAAATAGTCCTGCAGGTCAAGCTCAAAATAATCCTGCATTAGCAAGTTACTATGGTACTGTTGGTTCCGGAGGAACATTTACTTTATACTTTAATATCAATGTCCTAAAGAATGCCAAGGTAGGTACTTTTGGTGGTACCCTTGTTGCCAATTATTATATAGTGAACCAAGTTGGACAGTGCGCCTCTGCATTGCTTGATGTTCCATTTGTTCTTCCTGGCAAGGTAATCTTGGATGCAACTTCAACACCAGAAGTTGCACCTCAAAGGAATGATCCCTTAATAATAACTATAGAAAATAAGGGAAGCGCTGATGCAACAGGGGTTGTTGCAACAATTACAAATCTTGGAACCTCTAAAGGTGGCTCGTCAGGAGGAAACAGCGGATCTGTTGTCATATCATCATCATCAACACAGATTGTCAATCTAGGACCTAATACTTTCAACTTGGGAACTATACCTGCAAACTCAAAAACTCAGATACAGACAACAGTTTATCCAAGCAGTGCTGCTGGAGGTAGTACTCAAAATGTATCGATTCAAATTAATTATGAAAATGCATGGGGAAAAGCTGCAAGCACATTATTAAATACAGGACTAGTGGTTTCCCCAAATCCTCCAGAATCCCTTAGCCTATCATATCTTGGAAACACCACAACTCCAGTAATTACTGCTGGAAACTTGGATGATCTCAATTTTGCTGTTGCAAACAATAGCACTGACCCTATGACTGATGCTGTAATCTCACTTGTACCACAGTCAACTTCTGTCTCCATAGTTGGACCATCCACATGGACAATACTGAACTTGCAACCTGGAGATAGAGAAGTTCTCTCAACGAAGGTATTTGCAGCAACTACACTCATCAACACACCTGCTTCGTTCACTTTAACTGCAAATTATGTCACAAAAGGAACATCGCAAACAAATTCTTTGACACTTGGTACTTTTGTTGTTGGCAACATCAAGCTCCAGTTGTATAGTCTTTCAGTAAACTCGGGAGGAGGCACCCCAAGCCTTTCTGGTAATTTGCTTAATCAAGGCAGCACGACTGGACTGTACACCACTATTGATCTTGCTCGTTCACCACTTTTGACTGCAATAAGAGAGGCAAGACTTGCAAATTCGACAAATAATGATACTGGTAACCAACTCTCTTCACAATCAGCGCAGGCGGCACCCGGTGGCTTTCAAGGACAGGGAGGGCAAGGTGGCTTTCAAGGACAGGGAGGGCAAGGTGGCTTTCAAGGACAGGGAGGGCAAAGACAATCAAGGAATATGGCAACACAACAATTCATAGGAGATCTCACACCTGACTCACCAATCCCATTTACAATACCAGTCAATGGAATTGGCCTCCTTCACCCTGGGATGTACCAAGTAGCATTCAGGGTGACATACGCAGACGACTTGAAGAACTTTCATAATGTCATAATAAACGGCACAGTCAACGTTGGTAGAAGTCAACAATCCGCAACTTCTGGAATCCAGTCTTCATCAATATTTGACCAGATACCATTGCCAACGGTGTTAGGAGTTGGAATAGCAATAGCAGCTGGAATAGCAGTTCTAATAAAAAAGAAAAGATCTTCAAATCAAAAAACAAAGATGATTACACAGGGCAGTACTGACATCGTCTCAATATTTGATGCCCCCCTGAAAAAAGAACATGAATCTTAGAGACATCACTTCATTATCATTTGAGGCGCTAGCTGACAGAAAGATACGAACTGTACTTACTGTTTTGATGGTTGTGCTTGGAAGTAGCCTTGTTGTTATACTAAATGGTCTAAGTGCTGGTCAAGCAGCATTCTTGGAAAAGCAGTTTAATACTCTGGCAGCCAACGTTCTTTTTGTAAGCAACGGACAACGTTCCTTTCGAGGTGACACGTCAACATCAATAATAATTAATGATGTAATTCTCAACAAGATAAAGTCTCTTCCTTCTGTAGATGATGCCATTCCACAGTACTCTGGCTCTGCGCAAATAACTTCTCAGGGAAATACCGCACGCGCTTCAATTACTGCCATGGATCCTACTAAATTGACCGTAATGTTACCTAACCTTGAATATGTGGACGGTTCTATGGTAAAACCAAATGACCGGTCTTCGGCCATAGTAGGAGATACAGTAGCAAATCCCCCAGGTGCAGCTAATGCCTTTGTCACATTAGGTCAAACGATTCAAGCAAAATCTACTTATTCTGATGCAAGTGGCAAGACAGTAACTGTATCAAAGAATTTCGTAGTTACCGGAATAATGAAGCCATCTGGCAATTCAAGAACAGATAACTCGATTGTCATCAATCTAGATGCAGGAAACCAATTATTGCACAAGTTAAACAAGTACGACCAGATAACAGTTGCCGCTTCAACTCCAAATGATGTTGATACAGTACAACAAGAGATCACAAGTGTGTTTGGAACAACACTTGGAGTAATTACCCCCAAAGCAATAATAGCTGTAAGATTGCAAGCTGCAAATGGAACTGCTGCATTTAATCTTATGATTGGTATTATAGCTCTTATTGTTGGTTCGGTTGGAATAGTTACAACTCTATACAACTCGGTAACAGAAAGAATCCGCGAGATAGGAACTATGAAGGCAATAGGAGCTCAAAACTCCTTTATTCTTGCACTTTTCTTAGTTGAGGCAAGCTTAATTGGAATAATGGGCGCATCATTGGGAGTAGGTATTGGCGTCGTTGGAGGTTATATTATGAGTCTATTTACAACAAGTCAAGTTGGCGGGGGCTTTGGAGGTGCTGTTCACATACCCCCAATTTATAACATAACAGACTTGGTCAACGTCTGGTTACTTTCATTAACATTGAGTATTATAGCTGGTATCTTTCCGGCATGGAAAGCGTCAAGATTATCTCCAATGGTAGCACTAAGAAGAGAGTAATCAAAAATGGTTGAAGCTACTCTTAGAACACACACATTGCACGATCTTAGCCATTTTGGATTAAGAATTGTTGCAGGTGTTTTGTTTATAGTTCATAGCATATCAAAATTTGGCAGTGGTTCTGGAGGATTTCTTTCAAGCATGGGTCTTCCTGCCGAGATGGGTCTGTTAATTGGAATATTAGAACTGCTTGGAGGAGCGCTTCTTATTGCAGGAGTACTGACAAGAATATCAAGCAGTCTTCTTGCGATCGAGATGTTTGCAATAATGGTTTATCTAAAAAAGTTACAATCGTTTTCAGGCAGAAATGGTTTGGAGTTAGAGTTGCTGGCATTTGTCATTTTATTGACCCTAATAGTCTTGGGACCAGGAAGAATATCCGTATCGCATATAATTAAAAAAATTCCAAGATTTTTACAATAGATTATTTGGGATTTTAATGGTTTGTTACAACTGATTTTAAATGTCTCAGACTAAAATCTGATCTCGAAAAATTAGTATTCAAATAAAAAGTATTTCTAAATTTAGATCTGGTAAGATGTCAGGGTTTGACTAGATATTCTTGTTTGTGTTAAGTTTCGGGGTTTGAATCATTTTTTGTTTCTTTTTTGTACATGAATTTGAATACTTTCAAGTAAGCTAATCCTGCTACTGCTGCAATAAAACCAGTGAATATTCGTGGAATTACATCAGAATCACAAGTAAAACTCTGAAAATTACTATGAAACAATACCGAAAAACATGGCTTTAACGCATCATAAATAATTGTAATTATTGCTCCAACTGCAATCGATACTCCTATTAATTTCCAATCACTAGTTTTAAACACTAAATATTTTGAGAAGCCAACTTGATAAGCGTTTCAATCTTATTCTTACCCAAATCTAATATTATACCTGCTTGTTCCGCAGGAGTTTTCTTGATTGAACTGTGATCTCTGATAAAGCTGTAATGAATCCTAAACGCATCTATGTTTTCTGGTAATCAGTTAAGCCTTGATAAAGGTAGGATCTTCATGTATAATTGTGTTCAATTTTATTATTCTGTTCCTTGTCTACACCATATGTCTTTTTTATTAGGCCTTTTATCAATTCCACATCAGCTTCAAGTAATGTTTCATACGGATCTTGACCCACAAATCTTGCAAGAGAACCTTCTTTTTCTTGTGGTTGAAGATCTGAGTCATCATAGCTAATGAAATATTCTGCTGACATTTTTGCTGAGCCTTTATCTTTTTTATACTGCTATTTTTTGATGTGAGTTGGGAGCTTTCTTTCAATATCTGTTAGAATAATCAAAGGATCATATCTTCCGCCAATGTAATAAGTAGAATCTGTTGTAGTAAAATCGAATCTAACTCTACATCTTGCTTGCACGTCTTGTACCTACGTACCTCCCAAAGAATGGTCTTAAAGTTCAAAAGATCGAGAAACCTGACGTAAAAATAAGAAAATCGTCAAATACACTAGTTCTTATTGAGAGACAAACCTAGCTATGTTGATATTATTATGGTTTCACAAACTGTTAGCATAGGTAGCCGCTGCGCACGTTGTGGAAAACCTTCGTTGGTAACTGACAATGTTACTGGTGAGAGGTTTTGTGGCGGATGCGGATATGTAATAGTTGAACGCGTCGAGGAATCAGGCCCAGAACGCACGTTTTCAAAGGATGATATCGATAACAAAAGCAGAACAGGGTCACCTACCTCACTTGCCATGCATGACATGGGATTAGCTACAATAATTGGTCCTTCAAACAAGGATTCTACTGGAAAACCTTTAACGGCATCAATGAAAAGTACGATAGAAAGACTGCGAACTTGGGATAGTAGAAGCCAAGTCCATGAACCAATTGACAGAAACTTTAGACAAGCCTTCAGTGAGCTTGACAGACTAAAAGACAAGCTTGCACTTTCTAATGCAGTCATAGAAAAGACGGCATACATCTACAGAAAAGCACTTGAAAAGGGTCTTGTCAGGGGAAGATCCATTCCGGGAGTTCTTGGAGCAGCACTATATGCAGCATGCAGAGATGGTGGAACGCCAAGAACATTAAATGATGTCTCAAGTGAAATAAATATCAAAAGAAAAGATGTTTCCAGATGCTACAGATTGATTTTGAAAGAACTAGATCTAAAGATGCCAGTAGTTGATCCAATAAGGTACATGTCTAGAATAGCAAGCAAGGCAGAACTAACTGAAAAGGTAAAACGCCGAGCTCTTACAATTTTGCAGGATGCAAATGCGTTGGAAATTACAGCAGGAAAAGATCCTATGGGTCTTGCAGCAGCTGCACTATATCTTGCATGCGTATTAAGTGGAGAAAACACTACACAGAAAGTCATAGCAATGGCAGCTGGTGTGACAGAAGTTACAATACGAAACAGGTACAAGGGACTAAAAGAGTCACTCAAAATCTAGTTTTATCAAAATAATCTCATTAATGTGACATTAATTAGGATTGAAATTAAATCTCAATAATAACTAAAAACTATAAACTATAACATCCTATTACTAGTGTGAATTTTGGATTATGTCCATCATGTAAATTACACCGTGACCTCACAGCACAATATTTTGAAAAATCTAAAGATATGATGATATTTATTTGCGAATCCTGTTACAGGAAAAAATCATAACATTTAAGGTTTCATGTATTAACGCTAGTTTTCCGATATCTTTGCTACCAATAAAAAATAATAAAAAATATAGAGACAGTATTGCTATATCTTCTTCAGCGCATTTTCTATCATGTTTTTGAGTGATGCCTTTGCATTTGAGCTCACACCAACCTGTTGTGAAACTAGATTGCCCTTGCTAAATACTGCTAAGGTAGGTATGCTAAAGACATTGTATCTTGAAGCAAGTTCATTGTTCTGGTCTATGTTTATCTTGATAAAGCTTACCTTGCCAGAAAATTCCTTTGCAATCTCTTCCACTAGTGGAGCAACTGTCCTGCATGGACCACACCACGGCGCCCAGAAATCTACAAAGACTGGAAGGCTAGAATTTTCTACTTCGCTTTTCCAGTCTGCGCTTGATATCTCCCTTACGAGGTGTTTTTCAGATTCTGTGCTTTGTGTTGTATTTTTAATTTCTATTCCATATCACCTCTATATTCTATAGTTACTATACAAAGGTAAGTATATAAATCCGGAAGTG
>CAZDTF010000055.1:0-7657 GCA_964508325.1 uncultured Nitrosopumilaceae archaeon
TCTGCCGACGTGGATCAAATGTTATTCCCCCGTGAGGTCGGCGAATTCGTTAATGCGGGCCTGGTCGAGCGTGATCCAGGAGGAGATGCCCATCTCCTCACCGACGTGCTTGCCCAGATCGCTCAACGGCATCGTGTCCGCCATGGCTCCCCTCGCTTGACTCTCCTCGCGGATCTTACCAAGTGCCTGCCTTCCGCTCCCGCAGCGCCGCCCGTGTCGCCTGCGCCGCCGGCATCGCAGTGCAAGATATCTGTGTGAAACCAAATTTTTATCTCTTAATTTGGCATATGTTTTGTTTTGACCTGTCGGAATAAAGATAGGATCATATCCCCATTTGGTTCCCATTAGTTTTTTTGAAATCTTCCCGTCTACTGTAGACTTGAACAGCATTACATCATTATTTCTTTCACAGTATGCTATGACAGATTGAAATTTTGCATTTCTTTTTACCTTTAATAAATTTAAAATTCCTTTATTTCCAATTGTCTTAAACGCAAAAGCAGAGTATGGACCAGGAAAACCGTTTAGTGATTCAATAAAAAGTCCATCATCTTCTACTATTACTGGCTTTGGGCATTGTGAAAATGCTTGAGTTACCTTGTGTAATGCTATTTCTTCTAAAGTATCTGCCTGAATTTCTTCCAGATGACATTTGAAAAACTCTAGTTTTATGTCAAATTTTGATAGAATCGCTTTTGCTTCTTTGTACTTGTTTTCATTTGAAGATGCAAATAAAACATTAGACAACGTTAGCGTATCTTCCTCTACTTTCTATAACTGCTACCTGTATTAGAACTCGATTATGTCTTGAGACGCCTACTATTTTCTTATACCCTTTAAGAAACGAAACCCAAGCTTTTACCATGATATGAGCATGCGCACTGTTTAGAATTTCTTTGAATAATCTCAGATCTATAGCATGATCTTCTGTCTTGTCTGTTCTTTGTGAAAGCCCAAAATCAATGACAAAGACATTGCATTTTTGTACGATAAAGTTTGATGTGGTAAGATCCCCATGCATGATTCCATTTTTGTGCATCAAACCCACAATTTTTCCTATTTCTTCACATGTTTTAATTATTTTAGGATTTGAGAGATCTTTTACCGGAGTACCATCAATATATTGAATATAGATCTCACATTTTTTTGGATCAACAAAATACACAACTGGCGAGCTGACTCCAAATGACTTGATGTCAGAAATTATTTCAGATTCGCGGATTGTCCTCTGCATCCGTATTCTTTTGTCAAGAATCTCGTTGCGGTAATCTTTTTTTTGTCTAATTTTTAAAATTACTTTTTTTCCATTCCATGATGTGAGATAAATATCAGCTTCTGCGCCTTTTTTTAGTAATTTCAAGTGTCTATGCTAACTTAAAACGTAATTTAAATGACAATCCCTTCTCTATTGTAGAAAATAGAGTTATAACATGTTTCTAGAGATGATATCATCATGGAAGAATCAGAAAAAAGAATAATGCAGGAGGATTGTTCTGAGGATTCACTAGGTATCGGAGTTTTGACGCTAACAAATATGCGAGTTGCCTTTGATAAAACTAAAGGAAGGATAGCAGATTTTTCAAAAAAAATTGGAGATACCGTTCTTGATGTTAAACTAAACCAGATTGTTGAGGTTGGCAAAGAAGGCTGGTTAATAACAAAAGTCAGAATCAAAGTAAAGACAGATGAGGGCGAAAAGACGTACAAATTTGGGGTATTCAACACGGGCAAATGGCTCAAGGCCATACAAGATGCAATATCAGCACAAAAAGGCTAGTACGTTATCTCTATAGTGTCTAGTCTCCAAGACTGTCTCACAAAAGTTTCCTCTAATGAGACACCTTGTTTAGTGGACGATTCCAACAAACCTGTCCAAGATATTTGAGAGCCACAATCACCGGCATACTCCCTTGGAGAAACAAAAAACTTGCAGTTGTGTCTTTTGCAAATGCTTTGAAGAATTTCGGACAGCCTTTTGTTTGCAGCAACGCCACCTACTATCAATAGTTCCTTTTTACCTGTAAATGAAAGAGCTCGCTCGGTAGCTTCGCCAATCATTGCAAATGCAGTTTCTTGTAATGAAAAGCAAGCATCCTCTAGCCCTTTTGGAATTATTTGCTTTGTTGCGGAAAGAAGACCAGAAAATGAAACATCATTTCCTTTTACCACATATGGAAGATTGACATAGTTAGTTGATTTTGATGCAAGTTCCTCAATTTTTGTTCCACATGGTGATGCAAATCCAGCTGATCTTCCAATTTGGTCTAGGAGTTGTCCTAGTGTAATGTCCAAGGTTTCTCCAAAAACTCTCCATTTTTTTGATAAAAATGCCAAGATCATTGTATGACCTCCAGAAACAAGCAAGACTAGTGGATCTTTTGCACCAGTTAACATCTTTCCAAGTTCAATATGTCCTAATGCATGGTTCACTGGATATACTGGAATTTTATAATATGATGCCAATGATCTTGCTACAACTGCCCCGATTCTTAGGCAAGGTCCTAGCCCGGGTCCTGCTGCATACGAAATAATATCAAGATCAGTTATTTTTGCGCCAGCTTTTTGCAAACACTCGGAGAGAACTTCAGGTGAATTTTCAGCATGATGTCGTGAAGCTTCTCGTGGATGAATCCCTTCGCCGTCAGGAGGTCTATAGATTTTTCTAATGTCTGAAAGAATTTTACCCTTCTTTCCTTTTTTTTCCAAGATTGCACAAGAGAATGTATGTGCAGTACTTTCAATCCCTAGGCCTAACATTTTATCCCCTACTCAAAGTTGACACTATTTTTATGACGTCACCGTTTTTTAATTGATGCTGCGCTCCAATCCTTTGTTTTGTTTTAGCATCTACTGCATGCAAAAACCCTTTTGCCAAGTCTGCATGTACTGTTTGGGCAAGGTCTTTAGCAGTAGAACCTGGAAGTAATAACCTAGCATCCGGTAGCATTTCCCCATTTTTGTTTGAAAGTTTGGTTTCATCTTCAACAGGATATACAACGATTAATTTGAGAAGGTCAAAACAAGCAGAATTTAAAATCTGTTGTACGCCAGTCGTTCCAATCTTGATAAGTACTTTATTTGCAAGATCAAGAGCCTTTTCTTGTTGTGGGTTTAAACTAATTCCATCTTTTATTTTGAAAATTTTTTCTCCTGAAAAATAATCAATGAGACCACTTTTTGATGCCTTTCTAAGAAGTAGTTCTGTTTCCGCACTGCATGCAACTACTTGCCCATGTGTTTTTAGTTTATCAATAATACCAAGGTCATGACAAAGATCTGCTTTGTTTGCAGCTATAATCATGGGCCTTGTCTTTTTTCTTAATTCTTTTACAAATATAAATAAATCATTCTCCTTCCAATCTGCAGGTTTTTTCATTTGTAAGTTTAGGTGTTGAATTACAATTTCTATATCATATTCTTTTACACCAAGTCCGCTGAATCTTTGTGCAATTCCTTGTACAAGTTTTGCTCCTTTACTTTCCATCTCTCTTGTTAACTTTTGCCATTCACGCTGCAAGATCTGTTTCATCCACTGATCAAATTCCTCTTCAACAAACTTTACATCTTCAAGTGGATCATGTGTCCCTGCTGGAACAGAATGACCTTGAATATCGGTAGAACCAGAAGCATCCACTACATGGATTAAAACTTCAGCTTGTCTTGCATCATCTAAAAATTTGTTGCCAAGTCCCTTGCCCTCATGTGCTCCAGGCACAAGACCAGCTACGTCAATTAATTTGACTGGAATAAATCTTGTTCCTCTCACACAAAGAGGGTGTTTATGATCAATTCCAAAGTGCTTACATGCACACTCTGCCTTCACATATGCAATTCCTACATTTGGCTCGATGGTGGTAAATGGATAATTTCCTATCTGTGCCATAGTCTCTGTGGCAGCTGAGAAAAAGGTAGATTTTCCAACGTTCGTTTTGCCTAGCAATCCTATTTGCATGGCAACCTTTCCAATACTTACTCTTATTAGTATTGCAGAAATCGTTTAATCTAATTTGTTTTGACGGTATGTGTTGGCAAAAGTAATAACCGGAAACCCGGGAGTAGGAAAGCATACAGTTGCAAAACATATTGCAAGAAACCTCAACCTTGATCTTATTGATATAAACAAGATAGCAATAGAGAGTGGTACATTCGTAAGAGGAAAAGAAACGCTTGATGTGGATACAAAAGATTTGCAAAAGTTACTAAGTAAACAGATTAAAAATAATTCGCTAGTAGTAGGACACTTGGCGCCATATGTAATACCAAGAAAAAAAATCCAGATTGGAATAATTCTAAGAAAAAGCCCGTACAAATTGATGCCCATTTATAAAAAAAGAAAATACTCAAGACAAAAAACAATAGAAAATTTGGGTAGTGAGATTTTAGGAATCACATTTTATGATGCTCTGAAAAAATTTGGTCCGAACAAGACATATCAAATTGATACTAGTTTTAGATCAGTTTCTAAAGTTGTCAAAAAGATCGAAGATCTTTTTGTAAAGGGTAAATTTCAAGAAGACCGCATAGATTGGCTTGGTTTGATTTCAAAAAATGGAGATTTGAAGAGGTTCTTTCCCTACTAACTTCAAATAATGCTTCACAGGTCATATAAGAAATGTTTGAGATTAAAAAGAGTGATCTTGCTGCGAGAATAGGAATATTACACACAAACCATGGCAAAGTTGAGACCCCTGCGTACGTACCTGTGATTCATCCAGTAAAGCAAACAATCCCCCCTAAAAAAATTAGAGAGATGGGTTTTGATCTTGTCATAACAAATGCCTACATTACATTAAACAATCATGGTGATGACGCAGTCAAACGCGGCATTCATGAAATTATAAATTACGACGGTTCTATAATGACAGATTCTGGCGGCTACCAAGTATTAGAGTATGGAAAAGTTGATGTCAATCCTAAAGACATTGCATTATTTGAGCAGAAAATAGGAACTGATTTTGCAATTCCACTTGACAGACCAACCGGATATGGTCTTTCCAAAAAAAAAGCAAAGTTCTATGTTGATCATACACTCAAAGTATCCAAGGAAACTCTAAACAATTCTGAAAAAAACGGTCAGATTTGGATAGGTCCAATTCAAGGTGGAGAGCACTTTGATCTAGTAAAGAGATCGACTAAGACTTTGGTTGAATACGGATTTGAGATGTTAGCTCTTGGCAGCCCTGTTGAATTTATGGAATCATACGAATACAAACTTCTTGCAAATATGATAATTACTGCTAAAAAACAAATGCCAGATTCTATTCCCTTACATCTTTTTGGCGCAGGTCATCCACTAACAATTCCATTTGCCGTTGCTCTTGGATGCGATACTTTTGATTCCGCATCGTATATGCTCTATGCAAAACATGGCAGATACATCATGGAAGATAGTACCATGAAGATTGAGGATATGGCATACTTTTCTTGTAATTGCGAAGTATGTTCAAAATTTTTACCAAAAGAGATCCAGTCACTTGAAAACGTAGAAAAAATAAACAAAATTGCACTGCATAACCTGTACGCAATAAAAGCCGAAGTAGACAGGGTAAAGGAGGTCATTCATGAAGGAAGGCTCTGGGAATACGTACTCAAAAAGGCCAGGTCACACCCCAAGCTTTTCGAGACTATAGATGTCTTTACTGAAAATCAAAAGTACTTTATGGAAACGACTCCCAAATTCAAAGAAAAAGCCATCTTTCTTTTTTCCAAAGAAGACCAGTACCGACCTGAGATAACAGCATTTCATAACATAGTTCGTAAATTCAAGTCAGAGAAAGATACTGTAGTAATAATACCAGATGGTACAATGCGACCATTTTATCTTTCAGAAGAGTATAATGCCCTCAGAAGGAGGTTTGGAAAAAAAAGCGAATACATCCAATTCTGCCAATTCAATCCTTTTCTTGGTATAATTCCTCTTGAAATATCCGACTTGTATCCAGCTGCTCATTATGTTATGCCAAGGATATCTTATGGTGAAAAAGAGTTTTCAGAGTTTGCAACAACTTGGAAAAAATTTTTTACAAACAACAAATTCAAAACAGCGTACCTTGCAAACGATAAGTTCCTAAAATATTATGCAAAAATACTTCCAAAAAAGATCAAAATAAAATTTCTTAATCGTATTTAAAATTAATAAAAAAGAGTGTAAGAACAGATTCCGCTTATAGTGCGGCGTCTTCTGCCCAGCCTTTAACGAATACTCCGTTCTTGTGGAGAGGAACTGGTTGACCAGCAGTGTAACTCATTGGTCTCATCCAAAAGATTGCTTTTGTTGGGCAAACTCCTATACATGCACCGTCTGAGATGCATCTTTCTGGATAAAAGACAAATGCTTTTCCTCTCTTCCAACCCTCTACGGGCTTGACACGAAGTACGTCTGGACCAAGAGAAGTACAGATCTCTACGCAAAGCGCACAGCCTATACATCTTTGTTCATCTATGTCTGGAATGATTGCTATTGGCATTCTAATTTTGATCATTCACAGTTTGCTATTTAAACCATCTGCAAAATCCATAACAGAGTTATAGAAATTTTTCACAATTGAATATAGAAAATAAAAAACAAAAAGAAAGTATAATGATTATTTTACTTCTTGGTTTGACGCATTGCATCAATTTGACCGCTTGTTACCCAGTCAAGTAATTCTGCGGCTGAAGGATTTAGATCACCCTTTTGATTCATCATATTATGTACCCAAATCCAATTTATCTGGTTTAGTAATGGTTTGTTTGCCTCATCGCCGCTTCGAACTTTCTTTCGAAGTGCTGGATCGATGGTATTCCACCATTGTTCAAAGGTTCTACCCATGGTCAGATCATCTTTATTTGATCTAATTAAGTCTTTTGTAAATTATGCAAATATTATAATCAAGTGTCTTGAAAAACGCTAAAGGTTTAAAGGTACTTAGAGGAGACTTTGAATTCTTGCAAGTCAAAGTCCTTGGGGCTGCTCAAGAGGTAGGCCGATCGGCATTCCAAGTTAATTGTGACGGTGCCAATTTCCTTTTAGATTATGGTGTCTCTTTGGGAAAAGAACCAGCATATCCAGTGCATGTAAGGCCTAAAGACATCAACGCAGTTATTGTAACACATGCACACCTTGACCACTCTGGTAATGTACCATCACTTTTTGTAAATGGGGGCACAGATGTTTATGCAACAGCACCAACGTTGGACCTCTCAAGGCTTTTAATTGAAGATATGGTAAGGCTAGAAAAAAACTTCCTTCCTTTTGAAATGTCTGAAGTTGTCAATATGATCATGCATTCTAAAGAGATAGAGTATAAACAAAAAGTCACTCGTGGTAATGCATCATTTGAGCTACGCGAATCAGGACATGTTGTAGGTGGTGGTGCAGTAATAGTGGAATCATCCAAAAAGAGACTCTTCTATACGGGAGATATCAATCCTAGGGGATCTCGTATGTTGCGTGAAGCAGACTTGGATTTCGGGGAAATTGATTTAATGATTACAGAAAGTACCTACTCTCAGACTGATCAGATGCCACGAGAAGAAGCTGAGCAGAAATTCATAGAGTTTGCATATGAGGTTTTAGATAGGAAAGGTTCTCTTTTTGTACCTTCATTCTCCGTTGAAAGATCACAAGAAATTGCATGTGTCCTAAAAAATGCCAAATTCAAGCATAAAGTAATCA
>CAZDTF010000056.1:0-7651 GCA_964508325.1 uncultured Nitrosopumilaceae archaeon
TTGCGGTTCAAGGCAGTTTTATCCTCAAGAGCTCCATCTATCAACAATTTACTTCGCAAATATTTTGCCAAATCTGTTTCAGTGATTATACCTGCAAGCTTACCATTCTCAAGGACAAGAAGTCTGCGAATGTTTTTATTAATCATCTTTTGAACGGCATCTTCTATTGGTGTCATAGGTTCTACCCATCTAAAATTATGGGACATTATTTCAGAGAGAGGCACGTCTGCACTTTTTCTGTCCGAGGTTGAAACTTTACGAGCAAGATCTCTTTCTGTAACTAGACCTATTGGGGTACCATCTTTTATAACAACAAGGCAACTGATCTCTTTTTCTACAAGTAATATGGCTACATCTTTTGCTGATTTGTCGTGTTCTATGGTAACTACATTACGTACCATGATGTCACGAACTTGACCCATAGCTAGTACCAAAAAGTATTAGAATAAAAATGATTTCATTCGATTCAATTTAATAATGCTGTCAAGCAATGAGATCTGTGAAAGTAGCAGTTATAGTATTTCCCGGGAGTAATTGTGATCGGGATATGCATCATGTGCTATCTGATGTCTTTAAACTTAAAACAGAGCTTGTGTGGCATGCAGACGAACTTCCAAAAAATATAGATGCCATAATACTTCCAGGCGGGTTTTCATATGGTGATAGACTTCGAGCTGGAACCATTGCTGCGCACAGTCCCGTAATATCTGAAATAAAAAAGATGGCAGAAAGAGGAATTCCAATTCTTGGAGTTTGTAACGGATTTCAAATTCTTGTAGAGGCAGGACTTTTACCAGGCGCTCTTCTAAAAAACACATCTCTCAAATTCATGTGCAAGTGGACAGAAATCATCGTAAAAAATAACAAGACTCCATTTACCAACAGATTGAAACTAAACCAAAGAATTCCAATTGCTATTGCAAATGGTGAGGGAAGATACTATGCAGATAAGGAGACATTAAAATTATTAAAGAAAAATAACCAGATTGTCTTTACTTATGCTGAAGAAATAAACGGGGCTTCGCTTGATATTGCTGGAATCTGCAATAAACAAGGAAATATTGTTGGCATGATGCCACATCCTGAAAGGTCTGCAGAAGCTATTATCAACCCATTGAATTCAAAATCATCTTCGTTAATTTTTGAATCCTTATTGTATACATTGGGTGTAGCACAATGAGTCTATTGCCACAGGAACATGTTTTTCTTGAAAAGAAAATAGGTAGAAAACCGACTCCTGTAGAACTACAGATAGTTGCTGCAGAATGGTCAGAACACTGTTCGTATAAATCTTCAAAAAAACATTTAAAACTTTTACCTAGAGTAGGAGCGAAAGTAATTTCTGGGCCTGGTTATGATTCTGGAGTATTAGATGTTGGTGATGGGTATGTTGTTACAGTAAATATTTAAAGCCATAACCATCCTTCTGCAGTTGAACCATATGGTGGAGCAGCTACTGGAGTAGGTGGTGTTATACGTGATATTCTGTCTACTGGCACAAGACCAATAGCAATTCTTGACGGTCTGAGATTTGGAGACATTGAAAAAGATCCTCATGCAAGATGGCTTTTCAAAAGTGCAGTAAGTGGAATAGCAGACTATGGTAATTGCCTTGGTATTCCAACAATAGGCGGTGAAATAGAATTTGATAAATGTTTTACAAATTATGCACTTGTGGATGTTGCAGCAATTGGCTTTGGTAAAAAAGAGAAACTCATTAAAAACAGAGCCGATAAAGATGACTTTGTAGTTTTAATTGGAGGATCAACTGGACGTGACGGAATAGGTGGTTCACAATTTGCTTCAGACAAACTAGAATCAGAGAATCGTTCAGCTGTTCAAATTCCAGATCCATTTATCGAAAAATTAGTTATAGAGGTAATACTTGAAGCAAGAGACCAACATTGTATAAAGGCAATGAAAGACTTGGGCGGTGGAGGTCTTTCATGTGCAATTTCTGAGATTGCAGATGCGCTTTTATGTGGAAAAGAAAAGGATGTAGCAAGAATTCAAAAAAAGGAATCTAAGATTGCCCCTACAGAATTAATGGTTTCAGAATCTCAAGAAAGAATGCTTGTGATAACTGATAGACAAAAGCTTCCATTTTTAAAAAAAATCTGTGAAAAATTCAAAGTACCATATTCTGTTATTGGGAAGGTAAAAGATGATAGAATGATGCAAGTAAGAGTTGAAACAAACACAATAGCAAATCTTCCCAGTAGCGTAATTGTAAATGCGCCGCTTTTAGACAGACCTGCATCAAAACCAAAATACATGAGAAAAATAACAGAGATAAAAAAACCCAATACTCCAAAAGACCTGACAGCAACATTACTTCATATGCTTACTAATCCCAACATTGCAAGTAGGATTTGGGTTTATGGTCAGTATGATCATGAAGTTGGAATAAGAACTGTGGTAAAACCTGGACATGATGCTTCAGTTCTGCGATTAGATAATGGCAAGTTCTTATCTGTGAAAATCGATGGGAATTCTAAACATTGCTACATTGACCCTCGCCAAGGTGCTATGGGGTGTTTTGAAGAAGCTTGTAGAAATGTTGTCTGCACTGGAGCAGCGCCAATTGGTATGGTTGATCATCTGCAATTTGGAAATCCAGAAGACCCAGAAATTTTTTGGACATTTAAAGAATCCTTAGAAGGAATATCCGAATTTGCAAAACAACTTGAAATTCCATGTGTGGGAGGGAAGGTTAGTTTTTACAATGAGACTAATACTGGACCAATAAAACCCACTCCTTTGATCGGGGTCCTTGGCTTGATAGATGAAAAACCAATCCAGCGAAAGGTAACAAAAAATGATTTACTTGTTATTATCGGAGAAACAAAAGATGAGCTTGGTGGATCAGAATACTATGAATACATTCATGATATTATTGGTGGGAATTGTCCCACTGTTGACATGAAATCTTCCAAACTAAATCAAAAAATTGTCTTAGATTTGATAAATCTAGGTCTAGTAAATTGTGCCCATGATTGTTCCAAAGGAGGAATTGGAGTAGCTGTATCAGAGATATGTATGATAAACGACGTTGGGTGTGTTGTGTCTATAGACAAGATTCCAACACAAAAGCTCAAACCAGACGAGATTTTATTTTCTGAATCTCATTCTAGATACCTCTTGGCTATCGATCCAAAAAATACCAATAAAACAAAATCACTACTTGAACAAAATAAAATACCATTTGCTATCATTGGGAAATTTTCTGGTACTGGCATAGTGTTTAGAAACAAGGCAAAAACTATTGTTAACCTAAGGATTGATAAGGCACTAGAAAAATGGTTAAACTCATTGGGGTTGTTAATTACTCATGGTTAAGGAAAACTGTGGGGTTGTAGGAATATTCAGTCTTGATGGTGCAAATGTTATTCCTATGATAATTGACTCTTTGAGAGCACTTCAACATCGAGGTCAAGAAGCCTGGGGACTCGCCATTCCAAAAAGACAGCCTTACAAACAAATTGGATTGGTATCATCGGCCGTTTCAGAATTTGATAAAGTTACAAGAGAATTCGCATCGCCTGCAGCAATTGGTCATGTGAGATATTCAACTATGGGCGGAAGTAATTGGGAAAACGGACAATCATTAAAGGTAAAAGATCTTTGTGTTTCGCACAATGGTACGAAATCAAACGTCGAAGAATTGGCGGGAATGGTGGGCGGCTGTACGTTTACTCCACAAAATGTAAGTGATACATTAGTTGCAGCCAAGAGGCTAGTTTCTCTCATGTCAGAAAACGGCAAACTTGGTAATGCACTTTCAATTTTAAAGAATGAAATGGTTGGTTCATTTTGCTTTACTTTTGTATCTGATGACAATGCAGTGTATGCAGCTCGTGATCCAAAAGGATTCAGACCAATGGTTATAGGTTTTAAAAAAGACACTAATACATATATCGTAGCTTCAGAATCCTCTGCTCTGGCTGCAGTTGGTGCTCAGCTAATTCGTGATGTAAAACCCGGTGAGCTCATAAAAATTAGCAAAGCAAGTCTAAAATCAGAAAATTTTTCAGAAGAAAAAAAACCTGCACATTGTTCATTTGAATTTACGTATTTCGCACACCCTTCTAGTATAATGGAAGGGTCCAATATTTACACAGTAAGAAAAACAATTGGGCAGTATCTTGCAAGAAAATTTCCAATAAAGGATGCTGACATCGTAATTCCAGTACCTGACTCCGCAAGACCTGCAGCGCTAGGATATGCACAAGAATTAGGAATTCCATTTGAAGAAGGCTTGTTAAAAGACAGATATAGTAGAAAGGGCCCACTACGAAGTTTTATTGAACCGCATCAAAGTGACAGAGTAGAAATAAACCGTTGGATAATTCCTATCACACCAGTTATTGACGGTAAACACGTAGTTGTAGTAGATGACAGTTTAGTGAGAGGAACAAGCTCAAAAGCAATCATAAAGGCTCTTCGTAGAGCAGGCGCAAAAAAAATTAGCATGGTGATAACATTTCCTCCGATAATGTTTCCATGTTATGCTGGAATTGACTTTCCTTCAAAAGAGGAACTTGTGACATTTTTTGATGATAATAAGGAATATTCTGAAGACGCGATGGTAGAAAAAGTACGTCAAACAATTGGCGCAGATTTTCTGGGGTATAACGATTCAAAGAATTTGGCAGATGCCGTGGGAATGGAAGTTAATTCTATGTGCTTTACTTGTTCTACTGGTGATTATTCACCACTAGGAATAAAACCCGTCTTTAAGAGCAGAGCAGAAATTAAAGGAGAATAAATTGGAATTAGCTTATGTTCTAGTAAAAGTCAAAATGGGACATGAAGTAGATGCGATGAATGATATTTTGAAAATTGTTGGAGTAAAGGAGGTTCTTGGAACTTATGGTCAATATGATATCTTTGTGAAAGTTCAAGTACAAACACGAAACGAGATCGAACGTATAATTACTCAAAAGATTCGTAGAGTCAATAATGTTTTATTTACTACCACGCTTTCTGTAATACCAAGTCAAAGCAACAAATAGACTTTATAATTAACAAAAAGTAATTTTAATTCGTGAAAAAAGGATTTCGTGTTGCAATAGGGGGAGGTATCGCCGCTGTAGTGATTGTTGTAATTTTGTTAATTATACAAGGTCCAACTCAAGAATATGCAATATTTTTAGATCCGTTTAAGGATAAGCAATCACTGGTTACTGATACACATGTTACAGTTCAAAACGTAGGCAGGGCACCGCTTACAAACGTTAAAGTGGATTATGGAGGGAGTAGCAAACCTGACATTATTCCTTTGTTAAACCCAGGTGAGAAAGTTATATTGTCTCCATCTGCTGGAAGTGACCTGCAAGAAGTAACCGTGACAACGGATCAGGGTGTCAAAATCACTAAACCATATAGAACCCCAATAAGCATGCCTGGCATGATGGGCTCATAGAAATTTTGTATCAGTTTAAATCTAACACTGCTCTAGGACGCCTGTTTGAAATTTCTCCGTTCCGGTAAAGTAAAAGATATTTACGAGTTGAGTGACGGGAACTTACTTTTCCATTTCAGTGATAGGGTTTCTGCATTTGATGTAAAGTTTCCAACATCAATTCCAAGAAAAGGCGAGGTTCTTTGCAAATTTGCTGAATTCTGGTTTCAGAAAATTCAAACACCAAATCACTATATCCGAACAGAAGCAAAAGACAAGATGGTTGTAAAAAAAATGGAGATGATACCTATAGAATGTATTGTAAGAGGATATTTCTATGGAAGTCTAATTCAAAGATGGAAAGAGGGTCAAGTAACAATTCCACAAAACACAGATACTAGAATTGCTGCAAAGATGTCAAAGCCTATTTTTGATCCTACAACAAAATCAGAAGTACATGATCTTCCAATTACGAAAAATGACGCCTTATCTAAAGGTCTTGTAAGTCCAAAAGAATTTGATTGGCTAGAAGAAACATCAATTAATATCTACAAAAAAATGTCTATAATAACAGAAAAAGCTGGATTCATCTTGGCTGACTTGAAATTGGAATTTGGTAAATCATCTGGCGATATATTACTAGGTGACTCCATTGGACCAGATGAATATAGAATGTGGCCAAAGGATTCCTACCAAATAGGCAAAACACAAGAAAGTTTTGACAAGCAACTTTTACGTGATTGGTTGGCTTCACATGGATATCAAAAAAAATTTGATGAAGATAGAAATGTCGGTAAAGAACCAATAGCACCAGAATTGCCTTCCAAATTATCAGAAGAAATGTCAACTAGATACATTACTTCATACGAACGTATTACTGGTCTGGCTCTTTAACTCGAATTTAATTTCAAACCGCCCGCTAGTTTTCTTATTTTTGCTTAACCTATGACTTAAAATAACGCAAATTTTCCTAAAATCAATTTTTTATAAAATTTTTAGGATTTTTTGTAATGATACAATGTATGTAGTAATGAATTATTTTAATCTATTATAATACTATTTTGATCAGTATGCAACACTATACATAATAAAGTAAAGAAATTTTTCAAAACTTGATTAAGTTTTTAGTAACATAAAAAAAAGTAACGTATTGGCTAAAAAAAAATGATGTTGTGATCTTTAATTTTAAACTTGAATTCAAAGGAAGAATGTCCACTCTACTTCAAAAAGAACTCAAAATAAATAGGATTGTTACAACAAACGTAGAACAAGCAAAGGCATTAGATGATCCTGCAAGAATTAAGATCCTGCAAGTTCTATATCATAAACAACTTTCAGTCGAACAAATAGTCGATGAATTGCATAAATCTGAATACAAAAAAGCGACTACAACCATTAGGCATCATCTAGATGTTTTAAAACGTGCAGGTCTTGTAGAAATTGTAAAAATGGAAGAAGTTAGAGGCGCAGTAATGAAATTCTATGGTACATCAATTAAGATTCTAGGATATAAAATCCCACCAAACTTTGATTCTGACTATTCCAAAACAATAACTGACGCATCGATAAAAATGAAAAAGATGATCGAAAATATTACTCAGAATAATATAACAAAATTAAAAAAGAAAAATATAGAAAAACATGCAGGAAGTATGGAACAAAACTATGGTGAATATATTCTAATGGAAATAGTAAATAGGGCACTTACAAAAGTTCTAGAAAATCCTGGTTCTGCATTATTACAAAAAAAGTAAATTATTATTTAATTAATTTACATCTATAGCAAAAATCCCTCTAGAATCCGGATTTTGAAGAATTTTGATCATTTGTCTTGGAATAGAATCCGAAGCCAAATCGCAATGAATTGCCAATGTTCGTGGACAGATAAAAGAACTTTTTCTTATTACAATATCATGAGGGTTTGTTAAAATCAAGTTCTCGTGACCGTTTCCTTTGACTTTAAAGGAAATATCTTTTACTGATATGGTAAACAAAATTTTTGATTTCGAATTTTGCAAAAGATTTTTCATTTGTTCTGGTATGTCAGCGCACCCACAAGTTGCACCAACTCCAATAATGCAGTCGCCGTTTACGGTAAGATCACATTCAGTTGTTATCTCAATTGTTTTCGTATGAAGTGATCTAATATTTTTGTGACCAAAAAACGGGATCTCAAAATGCATGATCGCATATCTGTATAGACTTAAATTAAACCTTCAAAGGTATGAAAATTGAAATGTTACCAGC
>CAZDTF010000057.1:0-7648 GCA_964508325.1 uncultured Nitrosopumilaceae archaeon
TCATCTGACATGAATGAGATAACCACATTGTTTAACCAGTGGCCTGCATACGAGTTGAAGGCGTCAGCACAAACTGCATAGTTCCATAATATTATATTATTCTGCAACGGTTACTTGTAAATACGGATCCTTTTTTATTAATCAGAATCTATACTGTGATAGGGTCTTCTATCTTAAATTCATGTTCTACGAAATATTCAACTCGGGTCTTTTTGAATGCTCGCGAGCTAAATAGGATCTTGTATTCGGAAATATCAATATGCTTTTGAATTTCTTTTGCAACAACTTGGGCATCATCAAATGACTTGCAATGGACCATGGAAAACACATTGTATGGCCAATCTTGGTATACAGGTCTTTCATAACAATGACTTATCTGTGGAAATGCGCCCAACTTTACTCCGACTTCTTCAATTCTTTCTGAGGGAACCTTCCATACTATCATACCATTTGCCACAAAGCCAGCCTCTCTGTGTCTAAGAATGGCCGCAAATCTACGCATAACCCCAATTTCTTCATAATATTTTGCCTTTTCAAGAAGTTGTTCTTCTGTTATTCCAAATTTTTGTGAAGATTTCAAAAATGGTCTTTCCACAATCTCCAAATCTTTTTGCAGCTCACGTATGTAGTTTTTGTCCTCTTCGGTTACAACAAATTTTACTTGATGAATTTTTTTCTTTTCTTCTATTGGTTTAACTTCAGCTTTTTTTTCATCTACCATGTCTAACTTTACTCCAATCTTGAAAAGCTTTATCGTTGGAAGAAGTCTGGTCTTTTTTATTCCAGGCAATTTTGAAAACTTGTCAATCTCAGTTTTCAGATCTGAACCAGGAGGAACTGCAAGTGTGAACCAAAGATTATACTCATGATTTCTTTCATAATTGTGACTTACACCTGGGTGTTTATTGATCTGGTTTGCAACATAGTCTAGTTTTTCTGGCTCTATAGACATAGCTACCAGGGCACTTTTGTAACCAAGTCTTCTTGTATCGAAGATGGCACTCATCTGTCTGATTACCCCACTTTTTTTCATAGATTGCAATCGTTGCATTAATTCGTCATTGGACAATCCAAATTTTTTGGCAATTTCTATGTAAGGCCTTGGAATTAGTGGGAATGTCCATTGAATCTCATTTAAAATTTCTTTATCGAGATTATCCATAGACATTAGGATCATCTTCCTATTCAATTAAAAGTGTTACCGAGATTTCCATGTAACTATAAATAACATGTAACGTCGATCCAAAATCATTGATAGTTGACCTAAATCTAAAGGGAAATTTGGTCTTAGTTGTTGGTGGGGGTAACGAAGGACTCAAAAAGGTCAATGCATTGATGACTCAAGATTGCAAAATTTTGGTTATTAGTGAAGAAACAAATAAGGAGATAGAAAAATATGTCAAACAAAAAAAGATCAGTTTTAAAAAAACGAAACTAAAAAATTCCAATTTCTTAAAAAAATACAAACCAATTTTGGTGATGGCAACAACAGATGACAAAGAATTAAACAGAAAAATTGTTGAACAGGCAAAAAAGATGCGATGCTATGCTTATGCTGCTGATGATCCTGCAGTAAGTGATTTTGCCTTTGGATCTGTAATCAACATAGAAAATTCTGTCCAGATCGCAGTATCTACTGGTGGAAAAAGTCCTGCTATGGCAAGAAAGATACGAATGCAAGCAGAAAAGGTGTTTAAAAAAATAATCAAAAAAGAAGATATCTATCAGATAAAACTACAGGACTTTGCTAGGAAGGAGGCAAAAACAAAACTTCAAACCTTTCCTGAAAGAAAAAAATTCCTATATGGTGTCATGAATGACAATCATGTTAAACAGTTAATAAAAGAAGGAAATTTTAAAAATGCAAAGATGAGGGTTATGAAAATGTTAGGTGAACTGAAATAAGTAATATCATCAACGCCAGAGTTACCTTCCGTAAATCTCAGATTCACATGCTTGAAAGATTTACCTTCAAAGATATGGACTCTGCATATTCTTCTTTTCTTGAATATTCTGGACTACAAGAATGCGTAATCCTGCAAACATGTAATCGAGTCGAACTTTTTGGGGTTGGAAATACAAAAGACATTGAAAGAATAAAGAAGACATGGGCATCTGTAGCGGGTCTAGAAGAAAACGCATTCAAGGAAAACTTGGAGGTAAGTGAAGGAACTGACGCATTTGAGCATCTTCTAAAGTTAACTTCTGGTCTTGATTCGCTTGTAGTTGGAGAAGAGCAGATACTTGGGCAAGTAAAAAAATCTATCAATACTGCTAGAGATCTTAGGGCCTCAGGAAATAACCTTAACACACTTTTTGACAAGGCAATCCGTGTTGGTTCCCGTGTAAGGCACTCTACAGGAATTAGTCGTGGGAGCATATCAATCGGTTCAATGGCAGTTAAACTGGCTGAAGAAAATATTGACGATCTAAAATCAAAACATATTCTGCTTATAGGAACTGGAGAGGCAGCAAGCCTTGTTGCAAAATCTCTTAAAAAGAGAGCCATTGAATTTTTTATAACAAGCAGAACCTATGAAAGAGCACAAGCATTTGCAGAAACGGTTGGAGGAAACCCAATCCAGTTTGAAAAAGCAATTTCTAACTTTAAGAACATAGACGTATTATTTGTAGCCACAGTTGCCCCATATTTTCTTGTTACCCATGACAGAATAAAGGAAGCGATGAACTCTAAAAAAACTGGGATGATGATTATGGATTTATCAAATCCTCGTACAGTTGATGAAAGGGTTTCTACCATAAAGAGAATAAAGATGATGAATTTGGACCAGATTGCGGAAATGGTCGACAAAAACATGCGAAGCAGGATAGGAGTAACCTCTTCAGCAGAAAAAATAATTAACGAAGAAATCCCAGTTGTAGAGGCGGTAATGAAGAGATTGGAAGTAGAACCTGTAGTAAAGAATGTTTTCAAAGACATTGACCAAGTGAGGGTCAAGGAACTCAAAAAGGCACTTCAGATGCTTGGAGAAATTGATGAACACAAAATACGAATTATTGACCAACTCACTCAAGCGATAGTAGAAGGCATCATATCTACCCCAATGAACAACCTCAGAAGAGCAACAGAACAGGGAGACTCTGAATTACTAAAATCTATTAGCAAACTTTTTGATTATAAAATAAAAGAGTAACAGATTATATTGCTTGTAGATAGTATTTTTTGTACATGTCTTTTCCAAATCTAAGACTTCGTCGTCTACGAAAAAGTGGCAAGATTCGTGAACTTTTGGAAGAAGTTAGACTTTCCCCAAAAGATCTTATTTGTCCAATCTTTGTCCAAGAAGATTTGAAATCAAGAGTTCAAGGAGAGTCAATGCCTGGTTTTGATAGACTTCCACTCAAGGATGTAGTAGATGAGGTAAATTCAATTGCTGATTTGAAGATTCCAGCAATCATGATATTTGGAATTCCAACAACAAAAGATGATCATGGCACATCAGCATTTTCACAAAATGGTATTGTACAAAAGACAATTTCTAATATTAAGAAAAACCTAGGAAACGAAATTGCAATAATGTCTGACGTCTGTCTTTGTCAATACACAAGCTCAGGTCATTGTGGAATAGTAAAAGGAGATAAAATTGATAATGATTCCAGTTTGGATGTTTTGGCAAAAGTAGCCTTAAGTCAAGCGCAAGCTGGAACTGATGTAGTTTCACCTTCTGCAATGATGGATGGACAAGTCAAATTAATACGACAAAAACTTGATGATGCGGGTTTTACTGATGTTGCAATAATGTCACATTCTGCAAAACATCGTTCCTCACTATATTCTCCATTCAAAGACATGGCACACTCGGCCCCAAAGTTTGGAGACAGGAAGACTTACCAGCTGCCTTATACCAACCCAAAAGAGGCCATGAGAGAGATTGAGACAGATATTGCAGAAGGGGTTGATATTGTAATGATAAAGCCTGCATTGGCTTATCTTGATTTGATTGCAATGACTAGACAAAAATTCAATATACCTATTTCCGCTTACAGCGTTTCTGGTGAATACTCGTTAATAAAGGCGGCAGCCATGCAGGGATGGATAAACGAAGGCGAAGTCACCATGGAGATTCTTACTGCAATCAAGCGAGCTGGCGCCGACATGATAGTTACGTATCTTTCAAAGGTCGCTTCAAAGGTAATAAATGGATAGGAAATTGGAGAAGACGATTGGTTTTAGATAAACCATGCCTTTTATTTATTACCACATGTAGTAGGAGCAAGCTGGGCAGTAGTCTGGTTTCGTATGAACAAAATAAGACAACCATCAGAAGAAGAATTCAGAAATAAGGTTGTAGAATATTTGCAAATGCTAGACACTTTGGTAGATTCTTATCCAAAGTCAGGAGAATTTTTACAAATGACTCCACATGTAAAGCGAAGATACCAAGAAGAGATAGGAAAAATTATTGCCGGCAAAAACCCAGAAATTGAAAAAAGATTCAAGCGATATGTTGACTATGGGTAGATCTCTTTTTTAAGATCATCTAGAAATTTTTTTATTATTCTTGTTCTTCGTCTTGCTTCTTTTTTTCCCGTATTTGTGTTCATCTTCTTTTCTAATTGCAAAAGCTTTCGGTAAAAATGATCCAAGGTCCATCTATTATCATCAGGACTTCGTTTCAGGCAAAAAGGATCTGATTTGTTATAAATTTGTCTTTTTCCAGAACCCCCGACAGAAAACGTTCTAGCTATACCTATTGCTCCTATCGCATCTAATCTATCTGCATCCTGAAGCACTTTCCCTTCTATGGTGTTAGGAACTGTCCCTTGAGAGAAGCTATGGTCACGAATAGAATCAGATATTATTTTTATTTCATCTTTATCATATCCCTGCTTTTGGAGTATTCTTTGTGCCACCATCGAACTTCTTATCGAAGATGCCTTTGATTTTTTATCAGATTTTGGAAATGAGATAATGTCATGCAATAAGACAGCAGTAAGAATTAGTTTCATATTTGCATTCTCTTTTTTTCCAATTTTTTGGGCATTTTTATAAACTCTCATAGTATGCTCAAAGTCATGTGCTGAATCATGATTTTTCATCATTCTCTGAACTTCGATTTTTAGTTTTTCAAGTGATTGCAAGTTTGGAGTTTGAAATGAGTTATAATTTATAAATTTCATCTTTTACAAATTCATTTGTTATATGGAAATGTTATCCAATCTTGATAAACGGATTCATTCGGAAAAAAATACAAAAATAGCACTACATAGAGAAGAAAATTCAAAAGTTATCTGATTTAGATCTCTATTATCATAAAAACTGGACAAATCGTGCAATAAACTTATTAATTATTTTCACGTATAGTTAATGTGAGCAGTAAAGCGTGGAAATGTTATAGATGTAATTTGACTTTTATTGATGAATCCCATGCAATGCTTCACGAGGATCTTTCTAAACATAGCGTGCGCGAGATCCAAATGGTAAGAGCATAACTCCTTTCAATTCGATAATCTTATCCACGACATTGTAAAAGACTCAACATGTCTTACAACAATCTTTCTAAAATGAACTTTGAGGTCTCAGAGGAACAGAACCAATAAAGACCATCTTAATTTAGTATGGGCGAAAATCACCGTGGGTTTGACGAGCCAAACCGCAAACAGAGACAAAGAAGACATAAAAAAATGCAGAGGGAGGGATTTGAACCCCCGAACCCCTAAGGGAAAGGATTTCCTATTGCCAAGATCTTGAGTCCTTCTCGGTTGGCCGGGCTTCGATACCTCTGCAACGAGAAATTCAAATCCTGATTATATAACTGAAATGCTGAAATTGTTGGCAATTGTCTTGTTTGTATTATCCAAGTTTGCAATAATTACACTTGGATATTGGAATTATGGAAGATTATCTGATTCTGGAGTACAGTGCATGTGTACCCATTTTCCAGATGGGCTTTTTGAAATCTCGCTTCCGGCCTTAATTGGAGCCCCACATTCAGAACAGGTTGTCTTAAACTTGGCTTTCATAGATAGGAAATACGACTAGGAGGAGATAAACTGTGTTAATAGGTAAATTGCTGGGGAACAATATGATGAAGATCAACAAAATAACTCAATTATAAAACTTGAAAGCTAGCGACATTCTTCCATCTATCTTCATTGCATTTCACAAACGTTGTATTTTGATTCTTACTGGGTAGTGCTTGGTTGCTCTTCAATTCCTAACCAAGCATATCCTTTTTGCTCCAGTTCATCTGCAAGCTCCTTAGGCCCATCTTTGATTATCCTTCCCTGTGACATGACATGAACATAGTCAAGCTTGTCAAGGAATTTCAGAATTCTTGCATAATGAGTAATAATAATAACAGTTGAATCTTTTTTTGAAACTTGACTAATTGCCTTTGCAACTGCTTGAACTGCATCAATATCAAGTCCAGAATCAGGTTCATCTAAAATTGAAATTGTTGGCTGTAGTACAGCCATCTGTAACACCTCGGATCTCTTTTTTTCTCCACCTGAGAATCCTTCATTTAGGTACCTTGACAAAAAGTCATGTTTTAGACCTACTTCGTCAAGATTCTTCTTTAGGTAATTTTGAAATTCTCTAACTGTCAAAAAGACTTCACGATTTTGATTACCTAGGGCTTTGCTTAATGCATTGTATGAAGTTCTAAGGAAATGTGAATATCCGACACCGGAAACTTCTGTTGGGTATTGGAAAGCTAAAAAAAGTCCTTTCTTTGCTCGTTCATCTGCTGTTAAATCCAAAATACTTTGACCATCAAGCAAAATGTCTCCCTTTATGACTTTGTATTTTGGATGGGCAAGCAATGTGTAAGCTAATGTACTTTTACCAGAACCATTTGGGCCCATTATGGCATGAATTTCACCTGGACCAGTCTTGAGATTTACGCCTTTTAGAATCTCCTTTCCTTCTCGCTCAACATACAAGTCTTTAATTTCAAGTATTGTCATTTATGTGCTTTAATGATTTTTCTATATATAAGTCAATGAAAAATTAGCTGCCTCTAACTGACTAACATATTGGAATTATATTTGATAATTATTTTTTTGGAGTCTTATATCCAAAGACTTGATAAGATTTAGTAAAACATTCCCAAAATAGAATCTTTTTCTAATTGAACAGCTATAATATAACATGACTTTTGAAAAGCTGTTAAAGCAAATAATGGATACCGACAAGCACATTCGATATACCATTATCTGTGACATGGAAGGAAATGAAATACAAACCAGAATTCGAGATGGAGTGACACCCCTACTAAATGAAGACGAAACCAAAGAAACGCTTAGTTATGCAGTTAATGCATGGAAATCTCGCAATAAATTTGCACCAAAAATTGGCAAAGGAAAGTATGTCCTGGCTGTTTACGAAAATCTGAGGAGATTAACTCTGCCTTTGGGAAGTAATCATATGCTTTTGGTAACCTGGGGCACTGATGGTGGCCAAGCAGACATAATTGAGCGAATTCAGAATATGTTATCTGGAGATTACACTCGCGAGTGGTAATGAAAAAAAGATTTTCTGAAACGAAACTTCGTTTTCTAGTAAACTTTATCACTTACACGAGCGAGTAATAAGTACGGACTACAAACTACTCGACGAAAAGATTATGAATCTAGACCCTAAAAAACACTTTGCTCCAATCCTATAATTAAAAGGGTAGTG
>CAZDTF010000058.1:0-7644 GCA_964508325.1 uncultured Nitrosopumilaceae archaeon
CCACCACTTCATGTTTTCAGATTTCTTTACAAGGTTATCTCCCTTCCATCCTGAGACCGGTACAATTGGAACGTTTTCAAGTTTATATCCTACAGATTTAATCAGCTTTTCTGCCTTTTCCTTTGCTGCCTTGAATGCTTGTTCAGAATAATTACTATCGTCCATCTTGTTAATTGCTACAATTAATTGACCTACTCCAAGTGTTCGTAAAAGAAACGCATGTTCCCTTGCTTGTCCTCCGGGTGCAACTGCTGTATCTGTTTCACCTTCTTTTGCAGATAGTACTAGAATAGCGCAATCGGCTTCAGAAGCGCCAGTAATCATGTTTTTGATAAAGTCACGGTGTCCTGGCGCATCAATTAATGTAAAGAAGTATTTTGGGGTTTCAAATTTTTGAAAGGCTAAATCTATTGTAATGCCTCTTTCTCTTTCGTCTTTAATATTGTCCATGACCCATGCATACTTGAACGTATCACCTTTTCCAGTCTTTTCTGATTCCGCAGCATGTGCAGCGATAGTTCTTTCATCAATAAGACCAAGATCCATCAGCATGTGACCCATGGTAGTTGACTTTCCGTTATCGATATGTCCTGTAACTATCATGTTCAAGTGCGGTTTTTTGCTTGCACTCATAACGAACCCTTCTAGGCATGGGCTTTATTACCATTTCGATTTTTTCATATTCTTTTCAATAAATTTTGAATAATTTGTTGATCGAATCTTTTCTAATGATTATTTTTCACATACTATAAATCAAAGTGATTTCTCACAAGAAATAATGAAAATTACTGTTACAGTTATCAAAGCTGATGTAGGTGGCATTGGTGGACATACAAGACCAAGTGATGGATTACTAAATGCAGTAAGAAATATTGTAAAACCACAGTTAAGAAACGACGGAAAGGGGCTCTTAATTGATAATTACATTGGTTATTGTGGCGATGACATCCATATTGTTATGACGCATACAAAGGGTGTAGATGATAGAAATATTCATCAACTTGCTTGGAAGGCATTTGAAGCAGCAACCCAAGTCGCAAAAAATGAAGGACTTTATGGAGCGGGGCAAGATCTCTTAAAAGATTCCTTTTCTGGCAACGTAAAGGGAATGGGTCCTGGAGTTGCAGAGATGCAGTTTGATGAAAGGCCAAACGAAGCTTTTACAATTTACGCTGCTGATAAAACAGAACCTGGTGCTTTTAACTATCCATTCTATAGAATGTTTGTAGATACCCTAAGCAACACAGGTTTGATTGTAAACCAAAATCTTGCAAAAGGAGTTAGAATGAATATAATGGATGTTGAAAAGGGAAAGATTGCTCAGTTGAATATGTGGGAAGACAAGCCAACACTAGAGGCTGCTTTAATGTATCCTGGAAGATATGTGGTATCATCAGTTTTTACAAAAAACAACCTTCCAATTCTTGCTGCATCAACAGATAGACTTCATAATATTGCAGGAAAATATGTGGGAAAAGATGATCCGATTTGTATTATTCGAACACAAAAAGATTTTCCAGCAACTGAAGAAGTTGGAGCCGCTTTTAGTAATCCACATTATGTTGCGGGAAATACCAGAGGAAGTCATCATATGCCGTTAATGCCAGTCAAAATAAATTCGCCGGCAAGCATCAACTTTGCTATACCTATAGTCAGCAGTCTTGTTTTTAGCATGCATAATGGAAAACTTGTTGGGCCTGTAGATGGATTTGCAACTTCTGATTGGGATTACATAAGAACTATTGCAGTAAAGAGAGCTATAGCAATACGAAGTCAGGGTTTCTTTCATCCTGCCACACTAGTTCCATCAGAACTAGAATATGCAGAAGGATATAGAGCTAGAATGAGTGTACTTTGGAGCAAGATGAGACCTATATCTTCTTCAAGTCATACCTCAAAACAATTTCAAAAACCAAATCAATCTAAGACGCAACAACACAGACCAAATCAAACAAAACAAACCCATACAAAACCTGCTCAAACAAAAGAACCACAAAAATCAAAATAAATAGAGAAGACGAAGACAAATACCCAACCAAAACAATAACTCAATTATTTTACTTATCAATAGAGCATCTCACCCAAATTACAATTTTATTATGTGGTTTTTCACGTATGTTATTGGCTAAGAGGATTCAGATTCTAGTAATTGGGCATAATGAAAACGGTTGTACTCCTGAAGCTGAAAAAATTGCGTATGAAACAGGTATGGAAATAGCTAGGGCAGGTGCAGTTCTTGTTACGGGGGGTTTGGGTGGCGTTATGCGTGCTGCATGTCACGGAGCCAAAAATGCCGGAGGGTTAACAATAGGAATAATTCCACAAAATGATCCCTCATTTGCAAATGAATTTTGTGACATAATCATTCCAACTGGCATTGGTTTAGCTAGGGATTTTCTTAATGCATTAGCTGCAGATGGGGTCATCATTGTAGGCGGTGGTTCAGGCACACTTTCAGAGACATGTGCGGCATACATGTACAAAAAACCAATAGCTGCAATAAAAAATAGCGGTGGAATTGCAGACAAGTTCGCTGATCAATATCTTGACCATCGTGAAAATGTAAAGATAGTTGGAGTAAATTCCCCTAACGAAGCTGTAAAATATATTTTAGAAAAAATTAATTCTTCATAGACAAAAGCAAAGAATCTGGTTCGTAAAATTTACCATATTTTTTAGTTTGTTCATTTAATGTAGTTACTATGTTTACTATGCCAAATTCTTGTGCAGTTTCAAAAAGTGGTTTTTTAAGTCCCATTCCAAGTTGTAATGCCTTTTCAATTTCTTGTATGTCACTTGCTTGATTTGTGACAAGCCAAGCTGCATTATTTAGCATGTTTGCAACAAGTTCAATAGGGTTAAATTTTTTTGCCAGTTCTTCTGATAACAAAACACGTTCATACTTGTCTCCAGAATATTCATAAAATCCTGAACCAGTTTTTTGACCTAACCTTTTCTTATCATACAATTCCTGGATTCTAGGATGAGGGTTTATTACTTTTTTATCTCTGGAATGCATTTCAATTGTTGCTTTGTGAATCACGTCCAAGCCTGTGAAATCAGCAAGTTCAAAAATACCCATTGGAAAACCAAGTTTAAATTTTACTGCAGAGTCAATTTCTGTCATTTCTGCATTGGTTCTATCTATGGCCCATGCTGCTTCATGCACCAGTGGAATAAAGATCCGGTTTACAATAAATCCGGCAACGTCTTTTTTGCATAACACAGGTTCCTTTGAGACGGATTTTACGAAATTCATTGTTATTTCAACTAGTTCTCGCGAAGTTTTTTGTCCTGGAATCACCTCTACTAATTTCATGAGTTGAGGAGGATTGAAAAAATGAATACCTATGAATCTTTCTGGTCTAGTTATTGTATTAGCTATTTCTGTAATCGGAAGAGTGCTTGTATTTGATGCAAATACTGTTTTTTTATCAGCTATCTTATCTACCTCCGAATAAACTTTTTTCTTCAATTCCATTATTTCAGGAACCGCTTCAATCATCAAGTCACAATTTTGTAGTGCATTTACAAGATCAACCTCTGGTGTAATTCTTGAAAATATTTCATCTGCATTTTGCTGCGATAGTTTTTGTTTTGACACAAGCTTATCAAGACTCCATTTTATTTTCTCCATTGCTTTGTCCAAAAATTGTTTCTCTACATCTCTAAGAACTACATTGTACCCTGACATGGCTGAAACTTGGGCTATACCATGTCCCATTATTCCAGAACCTAATACTGTGATATTTTTTATCTCCATTGAAAAGTGGGTTATCAGAATCCCTTTCTAAGTTATTCGGTTTTCGTTAGAGTATTTTTAATTTTATTAAATGAAAAATTGACTATAAACTATCTATGATTGGCTTCAAATGAACAGGTAGATCAGGAAGTTCACCTGTATGGCTAACATTATTTTGCAAGACATCAGACCCTATTCTGCGTACTTTTTGTGTGCCTACCAGCGTATCAATAGTCCTTTCTATGTCTTTAAGAGGCAAAATATTTTTGAGTTTTTCAATTAAGATATTTTCAGTTTCATACTTGTTTATGGCATATTGAAGCAAAATCAATCTATCATTTAGTGGGAGATTTTCCATTTAGTTAGTGTCTTTACATTACAATAAAAAAGGTTACTAAATTAAGTCCAAAAATAATCAATATCTAGTCAATTGAACATAGCTATCTTCTTAAAACCCAAAAACAAAGATAAACTAGATTTTGGACGTCGAAAAATTCACAGATGATGTTTATACAATTGCACAGAGATTATCAGAAGGGCGAACACCTGAAATAAAATCAAAAATAAACTTTGTCCGTGAAAGGTTAATAGAATTATATACTCAAAATCTAGTAAAGATAAACCATTCTGTACTTGAAATCATATGTGCGTCAAATCTTATTGCTCAAGGATACACCGTAGATGTTGAACAACACCTTTCTGACACACTAGTTTGTGATGTTTTTGCAACTAAAGGCGATGGAACATTCATTATGGAAATCGAGACTGGATTTACACCTCCTGACCATGCGTTGGATACAATAGACTACTACATAGCCAGAATTGCAAGTAAGATATCAAGATATAGTAAATATTGTTCCAAATTTGCCTTAGCAACACCAGTTGTTGGAATTTTACCTATTCCAAAGTTATTCTTAAAACCACCAAGTAAAAGGACCAATGATGAAATTCAAAAAATAAAATACCTGTGTGATAGGTTTTACAAGAGTCCACCTATTGATCCTGAAGATATTCTAAATGCCAGATTACATTCTGTGTATTTAATAAATATCGACAAATGTTTTGCAAAACAACTCGATCCATACGCATATCTTGAGATAACTGAAAAATTACAAGAAAAAAGTGGACTGGATTTGTAAACTAATTAGATTACGGCTTCATAGAATTACGCCTTCTTCCACACAAATTTTAATTTCTTTCAGAGTGTGCTCTTTAATTGGTTTTCCATCCATTGCACATGTGGGATTTTTGGTTGTATGGGTTTATGTTCAAATTTCATAATTTGTTTTACAGTTTAGAAGATGTAATTCCTAACTTTGTGAGGTTTGTTGGGCATTTTTTAGCTGCATTACTGACCGCAAAATAAGACTTGAGATACCAAGATGTGTTGTAAGAAAACTCGCTGTTTCTTCTAAAGCATTACTTCCTCTATATCCTTCATCATATGTGATTTCTATTTCACCTTTATCGGTCTCTACATAGGCTGTGATAAGCGAGTATGGGCCAAGTTTTTCGTCTTTTTTTTGTATATAAAGATTAAGACAAACATGTTTGACTAAATAACCTTGTTCGGCAAAATTTCCAGAAGCCAGCAGAACAATTGTCTTGTCAGGCGCTTTGTTTATTCGTTCGGGGCTAACAACATCTATGACTTTCACTTCTGTTTATTAACAAATCTTTCTAAATAATTTTGCTAATACCTTATTCAAATTCATAAATTTACACAAGATTAATTCTTCATTAAAAAATTGTTATGAAATGATTTAATGTTTAATTTTAGTTTTATTTATTTCTCAGCGTCTATTGTCCCGCCCTGTCCATATATTGCAGGCATTGTGAATGTGCTTGTAATATGTGCTATGTTTCGTACTTTGGATATTGCAGAATCTACTTTCATTGCATTATCTGCGGATATTTTAACAAAAACATCGTATTTTCCCATAACTCCATTTACTTCAACCACTTCTGGCAACACCTTAATTTTTGCTATTACTTCTTTTTCACGTCCGGGAATACATGTTGCTAAAATGTATGCTAACATGATTACAAATCAAAATTTACTAAATAAAAAGGCTTACCTTATTTTCATTTTATTGGATAAAATGAAAGTGCTTACAATGCCAGCAGTCAAAATCAAGACTGATATTGGGCCAAATTCTGGAATCACTACAGTGCCAATTATTGTTAGTTCTTTTGCACTGGCAGGAATCATACAGTCTAGTATCCTGTCAGAAGTTGTTTCTGTTTGTCCACATTGTAAAATTACTCCATCGATTTTTACAATCAAAGATCCACCAGGGGCATCTATAATTGCCTTTGGGATCTGAAATTCTTGCATAAGCGAGCTAGATATGGCATTTGCATTAATGGAAATTGAAAGAGAGTCATCTATAGTTGAAACGGAAACGTCACTGTATTTAATCAAGTTAGTATTATTCCCCCTTACTTTGATGGCAAAATTCTCTACGTTAATTAATTGCATTTGACTTCCATAGACTACAAATGTTAGTTGTGTTGTTTGTGTTCCATGTTTTATCTGAATATTATAGGTTCCAGGAGTAACGTCATCAGTTAATACAAAATCATGAACAAATAGATTATTTGATAAAGCAACTTGACCTACTTCGTAAACATTGCCTATTGGATTTCTAACTATTATTGTAACAGGATTACCATCAACAACTTTTGCAACTGAACCTGTAATGATAACTTTGTCATCTGGTTGATAAGTAGATTTGTTAGTGATTGCAATTATGCCATTTGTTCCTAGTTGGGCATTTACATTGTTTACAGCAAGAATTGCAAGAGTTGAAATCATTAGAATTGTAATAGCTAACCGCATGAAGATTTTGGTGAAATGTTATTGTATTTAATTGTAGGCATATGAATGAATAATGCTAGAAATATGCGTCTAGACCAGTTTTTTTAGGCATTCCTAAGTGTTGCTTTTCTAAAACTTTTGACATTTTTTCACCCATGTTTTTGGCTGCACTTACTTTTCTTTTTCCAATCCAATAATAAGTCTCATCAGTAGTTTCTTTTGCAATAAGGACAACTAGACGTCTATAGTCTCTTCTCCCTGTACGGCCCTTTCTTTGTATATATCTGATTGAGCTTGGTCCATTATCAAAAAAAACAACAAGGTTTACTTCTGAAATATCTAATCCTTCTTCACCAACACGAGTAGCAATTAATACTTTGTATTCTCCATCTCTAAATTTTTGAACTGTTTCGATCTGTTTTTTTTGCTTGAGCCCGGTTTCGCCCGCTTTACCAATTAAGAATCCTGCAGTAATTCCCATTTCAATTAGTTTTTGATGAATGACATCTACAGAGTCTCTATAACTGGTAAAAACAAGTGCCTTGCCTTGAAGTGATTCTATGATTTCTTTTAATTTTATTATTTTTGAATGCTCAATTCCTTTTGATTGCGCAAGTTTTGCAAGTCTTATAGCTTTGGCAAAATTCAAATCATTTTCGAAAAGATCCTTTATTCCAATTCCCTTTTTTGCTTGAGTACGTTCGCAAAATCTCAAAAATGAGGTAATGCCGTGTGATTCCAGAACATTTAGTGCATGAATTATCCGTATTGCTGTAAAAAGTGGTTTGGCTGCCTTTCTATTTTGTCTGATTACAAATTCCCTTGCTCGCAAGAGTTGTGAAAGTGATTTACTATCAGATAGATTAAGACCCGCTCTTCGTAAATCTTGGTATCGTGATTCAAGTGCTGCTTTTATGCATGTTTGAATTTCTTTCATCTCTGTAGGAAGATCAACTGTTATCCATTGTGTGTCAGTTTGTTGAACATATGGTGTTACATCAGGACTGTCTTCAGTTCTTTGTGCTATGCTAGTAATCTTTAAAATATTGAGGATTTCGGTTGCTTTCTCTTTTTCGCTTGG
>CAZDTF010000059.1:0-7574 GCA_964508325.1 uncultured Nitrosopumilaceae archaeon
ATAAATTCTAATAATTTTTCAGGCATTTTTTGTGAACGATCAAGTCTTTCGTAATATTGGGGAATATACTCCTTCTGTGCTTCATAGTCTTTTGCTTCATTCATCAATTCGGATTTTAATTGTGAAATATTTGAGTAATGTTGTGCAAGTCGTTTTAATGATTTTGAGGTACGTATAGAAATTGCTAAAGTAAGCAACATAGAAAATATGAAGTAATTCTGAATAAATTTTATCTCAATTTTAGATAATTGAGCCATGCTTGTGATCATATACCCATGAGAGAATCCTAAATCACCAATATTTTTAATGAAAATCTCTGTCAATTCAGCAAAAATATTTTCAGTTATTCTATTAATCCAATTAAAAAAAACAATTGTAATTAAACCACATATTCCTAAACCAGTTAAAAAAGTAAAAAAAATCCATTGTGTGATAGGATAGACTGAGTTGTATCCTAAAAATACTGTTAAGATAACACCTAGACCTGAAAGAACATAGCTTCTCCTACTTCGAATTGTAGAGATAGATTGTTCTTTCGCAGATTCATATTTCAATCTAGTATTTTGAGACTCTTCAATTATTGCTTTATGATATAGATCCATACGAGAAATTAGCCACTTTTTTTCTTGGATTTCATCGATGCCTGTTGGATTAATGTTTGCCATTTGTTTTCACCTTTGATAGTAATTCCACAAGATTCTGATGGAGTTTTCCCATTTAATCCAATGTGTGGACGAAAATAGTTATGAAATATCTGATACCCATCTATCAAAGGCGAATCATCCTTCTTTAGTCCTCTTACAACCTTTTCACGATCTCTAAATTCGCCGTTTAGCCTTTCCATTTTGTTATTGTGATCACCTTGCAATCGGATTTTTCTCATGTGAACTGTTCTAGGGCTTGATTCGTGCACAAATATAATAAAGTTACCAGTTTCTATAACTAAAACTATTTTATTTTATTTCACGTACCAAGGCCAAGTGAAATATCCAAGGTGTTGCAATAAAGATCCAGTATATTTGATTACTTATGACTGCGGGCCTGACCCAAATGAAACAATCCTTGTATGCAAGGATCATTATTCAGAAGAAGCTTTTCAACGATGTGCAATCAAAATTGAAAAATTACAAGAGTAGACTTAATAGTTCGATCTAAAAAGGTGCATTTATTGAAACATATAATTATTTTTTCTCTTGTTTTTTCGCTTTTAATTTTTAACGTGTTTAGTGCATATGCACAGCAAACTCAGCTTGCCACATTCCATGAAGTGGCCCAAGTTCTAGTTGATAAAAAATTTCAAAATCAAACGACAGTATTCATAACGCTTTCATCCACTAGTCCGTTGGAAATGCGTGTCCCAGCAGGATTAGACCAAAAAATTCGTAATAGCGCCAATGTTACATCCGTTGTAATAACAAATGCCCAGACTTGTGTTGAAGGAGTTCCAAAATATGATTCGTGTGTTTTGGTAACTATAGATGACCAGTCACTTATACAATCATACAATATTACAAAAATTCAGACACAATCTAAGGTAATAGGAGATAGTTTGATAGATGACATTAACAGTGCGTTTCACTTGAATTCTGAATTTAACAATGTATTCATAAATCCAAAAGGTGAACTTAGTAAATCACTAGGAACATCTGGCGCCGTTTCAGGAAACAGAACCATATCAGTAGTGTATACAATGTCAAGCTCTGATTCGTCTTATTTGTTTGATGGTTTTACTTCGGTATTGTTGCCTCCACAAATAAAAGATGCCGGAGGATTTTTGGTTGCGGCAAAAAAAATGGCAGGTAATTCTAATTCATCTGTAACTTTTTCCATCATACCAAGAATTGATGTATCGATTTATCAACTTCAAGTTGCCCATCGTTTTCCGATTAAGAATGCTATAGCCACTATAAATCCTCTAGATCTTTTTGGAATAGACAAGATTGATAGATCAAGTTACTTTAATACCGGATTTTTCCCGCTAAATTCAATCCTTCAAGTTACACTATTGTCAAATCAACCATTGGTAATTACAGGACATGGAGGAGATCTTGTTCCAACCGAACAAAAGAATGGACAGACTTTTCCATCAGACCTTACAAAAACAGGATGGTTATTTGACCCAAGTTCTGGACAGCAAATAACGGCAGTCTATCTTTTTGGAACATCTTTATCAGCTAGTAAGAATGATTTGACATTATCAATAGGTAATGAAACATCTGGAATTGAAAATTCAACTAACACTATTACACCACCCAAACCTACCACCGTCGATTATTCGTCATATGCCTTAATCGGCATTATCGCAGCTGCAGGTGTTGCAATTTACATATTTCTTAGAAAAAGATAACGCTATAGAATTAAGACTGCTGCAGCAAAGACAGTAGTCCAGCGTCCTTTAGGGTCTCCAACAGCGCTTTGTGTTATGTTTCTTGTCTTGTAAATTTCTCCAGATATTTTCCATTGTTTCCTTTTTTCGTCCCAGCTTTTGTCTATATCAAATTTTATTCCAAGTGATGATGCAAGCATTTGGGCGGCAATATCCTCGGCATAATCTCCTGCTTCCTTTTCTGTCTCACCAAATGAATGGTATTCAGAGAGGTAACCATACTTGGTTTTGTCAGCAGGTTCAGCAATGCCAACAGAAGCTGCCATCAATCTGTGAGGCTCGTTACTTTGTTGCCTGGCATAAATTACAAACTGCACGCTTCCTGGGCGTATCAATTTCAACCCCTCCGCGCGAGAAATTAGCTTTGCTCCAGGTGGAAAAATACTAGATATCAAAACCAAGTTTGTGCCTGCAATCCCAGCATCTCGTAGTGCATACTCAAAACTTGTTAGCTGATCCTGGTGAACTCCCTTGCCTCTAGTAAGGAATAATTTTTTTGCTACTAAATCTAGCACGATCCAGTTCTGTTTACTGATCTTTAAATATTTATGGAATTATTAGATTGAAAAATTATTTTAATGATTTTAGAGCTTCGATAATCTCTTTACCATGAGATTCTACATCAATATTTTCAAAAATTTTTGCGATTTTGCCTTCCTTGTTTATAATAAATGTAGAACGTTTAGCTAAACCAGCCATATTAAGACCCGCGTAAGCTTTACAGACTTCTTTTTTTGTGTCACTTAGATGCAAATATGGAATTTTGTATTGTTCAACGAATTTTTTTTGATCTTCAACAGTATCTACCGATATGGCAAATAAAACCGCATTTAATGAAGTAATCTCTTGATATGCCGAGACTATTGTTTGAGCCATTTTGAAGACTTTTTTTGAAGGACATGCAAATAAATGATTTTTAGGATAAAAACACAAGATCACGTTTTTGCCTTTATGATAGACTAGTTTTACCAAACTGCCATTATTTGCCTGAAGTTCAAAGTCAGGCGCTAAATCTCCCTCTTGCATAAATATTATTTTTCCATCCTATTTAATACTATTTTGGAATAAGCAAATTGTTGGTATCTCTAGAAATTGCTCAAATTTATACTATAATAAAATTGGCACAAACAAAAATTAAGACATGTGTTTTAGAAATATGATATGAAAGCAGCATTTGTAAGAGGTCCATCTGATGTTGAAATTAGAACCATAGAGAAACCAACCGTACAAAGTGGAGAGATATCTGTCAAGATGCATGCATGTGGCGTGTGTGGCTCTGACTTGGAAAAAATCTATGGTCAATATAGCCAACCTTCTATGAGATTAGGACATGAGCCATCAGGCATAATATCACAAGTAGGAGAGAATGTCAAAAATTTCAAAAAAGGTGACAGGGTGTTTGTTCATCATCATGTCACGTGTTATTCTTGCCACTTTTGTTTACATGGAAACGAGACCATGTGCCAAAAATATTCTGAAACAAATCTTTCCCCTTGTGGTCTTGCGGAAGAGTTTGTGGTACCGAAATGGAATGTATCCTATGGTGGAGTCATGAAAATACCAGATGCTATGAGTTTTGATGAGGCAGCAATGATTGAACCACTTGCATGTTGCGTAAGGGCTTGGAATAAAATAAAAATAAAAAAGGGTGACTCAGTTGCAATTTTTGGTGCTGGACCTACTGGCATGATGCACGTAATGCTAAGCCAAGTTTATGCAATGAGTGAAATTTTTTGTTTTGATGTGAACGATTTCAGGTTAGGTTTTGCAAAAAAATTTGGCATAACTGAATCCATAAAATCAATAGATTCAACGGCATATGAAAAAATTCTTGCAAAGACTGGAAATCGGGGAGCAGATATTGTAATTGTTGCAACAGGAAACCTTAGCGCTATTTCTCAGGCTATTGAATTTGTAAGAAAGGGAGGAACAGTTGTTTTGTTTGGAGTTCCATCCAAAGATGCAAAGTTACAACTTGATGTCAGTAAGGTCTATTCAAAAGAGATAACAATTGTTCCAAGCTATGCAGCATCAGAAAATGATACCCTAGCAGCATTCAGACTAATTCAGGACAACAAAGTTGAGGTAAAAAAACTGATAACGCATAGGTTTGATCTTGCAGAGTCAAGAAAAGCACTGGAGTACGCACACCAAGGAAATGATTCCATGAAAATAATCATTACAAATTCAGAAACGCTTAACTAAGGCTTTTTTTGGAACTTTAAGACATGGACTGGGGATTAAAAAATAGACTCGCTCGTATCATCAGACCGCACAGTGGCAGAGCAGTCATGTTAGCAGTTGATCACGGTTACTTCCTAGGCCCAACTGAACGCCTTGAGGTACCAAGAAAGACAATCCAGCCATTACTTCCTTATGCAGATTCTCTAATGTTAACACGTGGAGTTTTGAGGACTTCGGTTGATGAGAAGTATCCCATTCCTATAGTCCTTAGAGTCTCAGGAGGTTCTAGTATAATTGGAAAGGACCTCTCAAATGAAAAAATAACCACTTCAGTAAAAGAAGCAATCAGACTCAACGCAACTGCACTTGCACTCTCAATCTTTGTTGGAGCACAATATGAGCACGACTCACTTGTCAATCTTGGCAAGCTTGTAGATGAGGGCGAAGAATACGGCATACCGGTTTTAGCAGTAACAGCAGTTGGAAAAGAACTTGAAAAACGCGATGCAAGATATCTTGCACTTTCTTGTCGAATTGCAGCTGAGTTTGGCGCACATGTTGTCAAGACATACTATTGTGAAAACTTTGAAAAAGTTGTAAACAGCTGTCCTGTGCCTGTTATAATAGCTGGCGGACCAAAGTTAGCTTCTGAGCTAGACGCATTACAATTAACTTTTGATGCATTGCAAGCAGGAGCAGTCGGAGTAGACATGGGAAGAAACATCTGGCAGTCTGATTATCCTGTTGCAATGATAAAGGCGGTTCGAGCACTAGTGCACCAACGCGTTACAGTCAAAGAAGCTCACGGTATTTTTACCAAAAATAAAGAAATCGACAAAGTACCAAAGATTGCACCTCAAACAACTCAATCAATAAAAGCCAAACCAAAATCTAAGTCAAAAAAGAGTACAAAATAGTTACTCTGAGATCTTGGACAGATGTACGTGTACTATTTTCCATTTAGTAGATTTAATCAAAACAAATGTTGCTCTTGATACCATGGAAAGGTGTTGGCCTCTAAAGCTATAGTTATCAACTATCATTCCTGTCTGCTTTAATTGAAATGTAACAACAGCACTGTTTTCAAAAAGATCTATTCTTGGATCAATAATTTCATACTCATAATCAGATATGCTGACAAACCTTAACTCTTGTAATGCAATTGTTGTTGCATAATCTTTTAGATCAAATGGCGGTATGTCACTATAACTTGAAAATCTAGTATCGTTTAGTTGTATTGCGGCAAGCGGCGCCAGATTTTTTGTTTTTCCTGCATCAAAAAAAATCTTGATTATTTCCAGTATTTCTTCTCTATCAGACAAAATCAATCTTGCTTGAGGAATAACTCGTTTAAGTTTTTGGAAAACGTCCTAAAATCGCTATTGTTTGTCTCATTAAGCATAAAAGATAATGAAATAATTATGATATGCTTAGGGTCTTTTTGACAAATTTAGATGAATTTTCTAGTAATATTTATAAATTATTCTTGTTGCAAATCTATAGACTGAAATGAAGTTAGGAGGATCGGCGAGCATTTCTAGTATTCTATTGCTAGTCGACCTTATTCTGTAATTATCAGCTTAATTTCTGGTGAAAAATTATGGAAAAAATGTCAGGTGCTAGATCATTAATGGTTGCCTTAGAAAAGGAGGGTGTGGAGCTAGTCTTCGGACTACCCGGAGGTGCAAACTTGCCAATCTACGATGAGCTATACAAAAGCAATATTCGCCACATCTTGGTAAGGCACGAACAGTCTGCTGCGCATATGGCAGATGGGTTTGGCAGAGTAAGTAGAAGACCAGGGGTTTGTTTTGCAACATCTGGTCCTGGTGCAACAAATATCGTAACTGGAATTGCAACAGCTCAAGCTGATTCAGCACCAATGATTGCAGTTACCGGACAAGTACCATCAAAAATGATTGGAAAAGACGCATTTCAAGAAAGTGACATAATAGGAATAACAAATCCAATTGTCAAATATGCCTTTCAACCAATCGATGCCGCCGAAATTCCAGAAGTGGTAAAAAAAGCATTTTACATTTCATCTACAGGCAGACCTGGACCAGTATTGATAGACATTCCAAAAGACGTACAACAAAATGAAGCAGAAATGAATTTTCCAAATGAAGTTAAAATTAGAGGATACCACCCATGGGTAGATCCAGATATTCGAGAAATAGAACGTGCTATAGACATGCTTCTTTCAGCTGAAAGGCCAATAATTCTTGCAGGTGGCGGAGTAATAATTTCAGGAGCCTTTGCAGAATTACAATCAATAGCAGAACTTCTTATGATTCCAGTAGTGACTACTTTTAAGGGAAAAGGTTCATTTCCAGAAAATCATCCGCTATCACTTGGTCCTATAGGAATGCATGGACATGCAGAGGCAAACAAAATGATGGTAGAGGCAGATTGTGTTCTTGCAGCAGGTTCTCGATTTTCAGATAGATCCGTTGGAACATTTGAGGAATTTGAAAAGAGGTTAAAAATAATACACATGGATGTAGACCCAGCAGAGATTGGCAAAAACCAAACTACTACCATTGCCGTGGTTGGAGACATCAAGGCATCATTGAGAATAATGGTAAAGATGCTAGTTCAGAAAGCAATCAAACGTGGTGATGACAACCCTTGGTTAAAGAAAGTAAATGAAACCAAAGAATATTTTAGAGAAAATTTAAAGATTCATCCTCACCCACTTGGTGCGGCAAAAATATTACGCAAACTACGCGAAGTGCTTCCACATCAATCAATTGTTACAACAGAAGTTGGCCAACACCAGATGTGGGCATCATTATTTTTTGATGTCATACAACCTGGAACTTTCTTTAGCTCAACAGGCCTTGGAACCATGGGATGGGGATTTCCTGCAGCAATTGGTGCAAAGGCTGCAAAACCAGGTGTTCCGGTGTTAGATATAGCAGGAGAGGGTAGCTTTAACATGACGGAAAATTCTCTTGCAGTTTCTGTTTTAGATAATTTACCTGTCATTGTGTTATTAATG
>CAZDTF010000060.1:0-7504 GCA_964508325.1 uncultured Nitrosopumilaceae archaeon
ATAATAAAAAAAGAACTTGCAAATGGAGAAAAGATGACACTTGACAACTATCATCTAGTTGCACTAAGTGAAAATGCAAATTACAAGGTCATAAAATTTGGCGGATTAAAAAGTACAATTTTAGGAGGAGAAGGTATGGTTATTGAAATTATCGGACCTGGTACCGTGTATTTCCAGACAAAAAATCTCAAGGAATTAAGGGATTTGCTGGCAATAAAACAACAGGGGGAAACATCTGGTTCTGGCATCTCGTTTGGAGGTTTCAAGTTTGGTACATAAAATCACAAAATCTGTCTATCCATGTTTGTTGTAAATAGATTAAGATGATATTTTCATACAAATATAGTGGGACAAGAAGATTATTCTAATAACTACAGGAGGAATTTTGTCTCTTGTAGAATATTTCGATCCTCAAGTACAAGTATAGTTTCCAAATTTCCCTTCTAGACCAACAGCTCTTGATATGTTTGAATCTTGTGAATCGTTTTGTATTGCAAGATGGCAAACTCCTACTCTGTGGTTAGTATAATGAAGATGACGAGTCAACGAGATGGCAGCGTCTACTGAAGTACTTGCCGGATGTGATCTTTCAAACAATATATGGCCGATAGCCTCTGGAACAACTATCATCAAAATCACAATAATCGCTATTTTGTTAATCGATTTTTTATTCATTCTCTTTTAACTTCCAATATACATGTTATTTTCAGAGAACTAAAGTTTTACTACCAACAGATGTTTTAATTTGTTAAATCATTTTAGAAAAAAAGTGTAAATCAAAGATATCGCTTTGTTAAAAATGAAATCTGAATTTTCTTGATATTATCACAGCACCAATAACGGATATTGTGATAATCAGACTGGCAGCTGGTCCAAATTCTGGAACAACATGAAACTCTAGCACGTCACCCTTTGGACCAGTCCAAGTTGAAGGGTCTGTTCCTGGCAATCCAACTCCGTTTAGCATTACACGTATTTCTACTGGATTAGAGGACTGTAAATTACTGGTTGTTTGCATGTCATTGCCAGTATTTTTTTGCCCCGTAGTATTAGAGAAGACTTCATTTTCTTTTTGCATTAATGATAATGCATAGTTTTGATGCTGGATAAGATTCCCTTTGGCATCTGTAAATGTCAATGTTATTGACAGTGGTTGTCCACTTGTGGGAAATGCAGGTGCATAGGTTATTACAACTTGGGTGGAACCATCTCTTACGGTTCCCTTTACCATTGACATGACAGGTATGTTACCTACAGAACTAATACCCATATTTCCAAGGCCTACTCCACTTGTTGCATTTTGGATTGCCTGCTGAGAGCTTTGTGCAAAAACCAAAGGAGATAATATTATAGAAATTAGAGGCAAGATGCAAAATAATGCACATTTCTGTTTTATTTTCATAAGCTATCTGATTCTTAAAAGTACAAGATTATAAGAATTTCATTTCTAGTATTTGCCGTTTCTACAAATTCGGCATAATTGTTTATCTGTAAAGAAAGCTGTCATTTGAAAAAACTATGAAATACGCTTTTTATGATCTTGGTAAGTTTCCATATTTGTCAAATTTGGCTTGCACGTCTTTGCTTGCTTTGCCATACTTTACATTGAGATCGTTGTTAACTTTTGAAATCTCACTTCTATGGATGGTGGCATTTTGAATGAACGCATTTCTTGCCTGCTCATTGCTACCTCCGTTTTGAAGAACTTGGTTCTTGGCTGCAAGGCCTTCATTTGTTCTCTGTTCCGTAAAATTAAACTGGCCCCAGAAAATTGACTGAACGGTTTGATTTACTTGAGAAATAAATGCCGCATATGCATTTCTTGGTGTTAACGGATTAAATTGTGCAAACCAGCTTCCAAGATCAAACTGCAGTTGTTGATTGGCAAGTGCCCGCTGACTATCTTGAAATTTCTTTTCTTCTTCAATCTGCTTTATCTTTGCATCCTGTTGTGCTTGTTGCCTTTTTGCAATCTCTATATTTTTGAGAATTCTTGATGCGACCGGATCCTGGCTAGTGTTGTTGCCAGATAAAGTTTTGGAATTATACTGTTGAGATTTGGATACAGGAACACCATTAACAAAAAATGTTGTGCTTGCAAGACCGATTCCATAACCGTCTTTTTGTGCCTTTACATTTACTAGGTATTGTGCAGGGCTAACAGGATTTTCATACTGGTATCTGAATTTACCATTGTCATCTGTAAAAGTTTCAAAGGTTCCATAAGAAGTATTGATGTCAACCTTGGCATTTGAAATTGGTTTGCTTGCTTGGTCTGTAATGGTTCCATCCAATACTGGAATCTCGGTTGATTCAAGAGGACTTTTTTTGGGTTTTATTATAACTACCAAATCTCCCATAGACACATTTGCAGATGCAGTATGAACGAGCAATACCAATGATAGCAATATTGCTATGGAAAACCCCGTTTTCATTTTTTTTCGTCTAGATTTGAAATTATAACAAATGGTATCAATTATTTTGATCAAATAGGGTACAAGATTTAGAGTAAAAGAAAAAATCTAAACGCTGAAGAGTTTTAATTGATTTTAGACTTCTTTGATTTTATGATATATGTTATTCTTCATAAAGAATAAAATCAGATTTTCTAAGATTATTATTCTAATATCGCTCTTATCAGAGATTCGTCATAAAAGAGGTTATAGGCAGGATAACAATCTAGCATCTTGCCATTTTTTATTTTATAAAAAATCCAGTTGTTACATTGGTAATTGTATTCAAACTTTGAATTATCAAATTTCCAATGAAACCCATTTCCTAAGTTTGAACGTGGGTATCCGTGTCCTTTGACTAAAGTAATCGTGTCGTTGTCATAATTGACTCTCACTTGAGCATATAGGGAATTTGGATAAAGGTATACGACATTCGGATGCGTTATTATGGCATGATACTCTTTACGGGTGACATACTCATTATGTAACAGTATTACCTTGTCATATTTTTTTAAGATGTTGGGATTTTTGTCGATATCAAAATCTGTAATAAACGAATAGTTCAATAAATTCAAGACCAAGCTACTTCCAGCACCAGTTGAATATGACGCATTTAAATTAGAAGGAAAAGGGACATGCAAGCACTTGGAATCACATTTCTTTTTATAATAATCATAGAACCCATGAACACCATATGCTGCCTGAGTAAAAACAGGATACACAAATACTATTTTTTGAGATTTGCCAAAATTTCCAACATCATGATAGAAATTATTTAATTCTGGTTTTGGCGATAAACTTAAGGAAATTATGCTTCCATCATTGCCCAAAACAGGATTGATGTTGAAAAGAAGTTTGCTTAAGGGAATTTTTACTGTCTCATGATGTTCTGCGGTAGTAACAGGAATACTCAGATAGGCTTCTGGATTTTGTTGATTTGCAATGTTGTAACTGTCGTTGATTTTGGCATGGTCTGTTGCTGCAAAAGCTAAATTTCCAGTTACAGAAAAATATATTATTGATAAAATTATAACAAATGATACTAACCTCAACTTAACATCGTCTTTTTTGAATTTCTAGCACATACTGTAACGAAACAATTCTAATAATTTCTCTAGGCATATCATGATTTCCAAATCTTGATTTCTGATTCATTTGATCAAACACTTGAAAACATATTGGAAATAACAGAATTCTAATATGTAGAATTTGAAGATTATGCGCAAAATTGCTTATCACGGCAGAAACTTGCAAAGTTTTAATTTTATCTTTGATCTATATAGTTAACTTAGTCTATGATCTATTATGTAATCTAATTTTTTAATAAAATATTCTTCTTCCCTCTAACAAATCATAACGTTTGACATAATCATCAAGATGGATTTTTTTTAATCGATGATTTTACTTCTTCAAAGGCAGCTTGCACCTCGCTTACCGCAGCCTCGTTCTCTAGTGTGCTGATATCTCCGATATCATCGCCTTTTGCGATTGCCTTTAGCAGCCTGCGCATTATCTTTCCACTGCGCGTCTTTGGAAGCCTTGGCACAAAATAAAGCTGTTCAGGAGATGCTATTGGACTTATTACAGTTCTTATGTGGCGTATTATTTCATTTTTTAAATCATCGCTGTTTTCAAATCCATCACGTAAAACCACAAATGCTATTATTCCCTCTCCTTTGACCTCATGTGGAATACCACAAACTGCAGACTCTGCAACTGCCCTGTGCGATACAAATCCACTTTCAAGCTCTGCTGTTCCTAGTCTGTGGCCTGCTACTTTAAGAACATCGTCTGCTCTGCCTAACATCCAGAAATAACCATCCTTGTCTTTTATTGCATAATCTCCAGGGTAGTAACTTGTCTTGTATTTTGACCAGTAGACTAGTTTGTATTTTTCATCGTCTCCATATAATGTTAGGAGCATGCCGGGCCATGGTTTTCTAACAACAAGATATCCCTTTGTTTCAGGTGCAACTTCCTTTCCAGATTCATCAACTACTGCAATGTCAACACCAGGAATTGGTTTTGTGGCAGAGCCAGGTTGTAGTGGAATTGTTTCCAAGCCTGGCACAGGCGAGATCATTATTCCACCAGTTTCTGTCTGCCACCAAGTATCCACAATCGGAGATTTCTTTTTTCCTATGACATCATAGTACCACTTCCAGACCTCTGGATTTATTGGCTCACCTACTGTTCCAAGTAGACGTAACGACGAAAGATCATACGAATTTGGAATACTATCACCAAACTTCATGAACATGCGCAGTGCAGTTGGCGTGGTATAAAATATGGTTACTCTATACTTTTGAATTATTTCCCACATTCTTGCAGAAGTTGGAAAATCAGGAGCTCCTTCATACATCACCTGCGTTGAGCCATGCAACAGTGGGCCATAGGCAACATAGCTGTGTCCTGTAACCCATCCAATGTCAGCCGTGCAAAAATATACATCAGAGTCTTTGATATCAAAAATCCATTTGAATGTAGAATACACATGAGTAAGGTATCCTCCTGTACCATGAAGTACTCCTTTTGGTTTTCCCGTAGTACCAGAAGTATATAATATGTACAGTGGATGTGTGCTGTCTATTTTTTCTGGCTCGCAATTTGATGATGCTGTTTTCATGACATCAGACCATTTTTTGTCCCTTGTAGTAATTGCTATAGGATTTTTTGTTAGCTCTAATACAATTACATCTTGTACAAAATAAAGACCAAATATTGCTTCATCTATCGTCTCTTTTAATTTTATAATCGTTCCGCGTCTAAAACCACCATCTGCAGTGATTATAATTTTTGATCCAGAATCTTCTACCCTATCTCTAATTGATTGTGCGCTAAAGCCTGAAAAAATTACAGAGTGGGTTGCGCCAATTCTTGCGCATGCAAGCATGGATACCAGCAGCTCTGGTACCATTGGAAGATATATTGTAATCCTGTCTCCTTTTTTTGCCCCAAGTGATTTTAGAACGTTTGAAAGTTTGCATACTTGAATCCAAAGATCATGATAAGTGATAACGCGTTCCTCACCGTCCTCTCCTTCCCATAAAAGCGCAGTCTTGTTTGGATTTTTTTGTATTATGACATCTAACGCGTTGTATGAGGCGTTGAGTTTTCCTCCAACAAACCACCTCCCAAATGGTGGGTTCCATTGTAAGGTGTCATGCCATTTTTCAAACCAATAAAGATTTTTGGCCTGTTCTGCCCAGAATTTTATATAATCTATGTCTGCTGTTTTTCTTGTCTTTGAATCATTGTTTCCAAGCCCTATTGTATAATCTGTCATTAAGATACTCTTCTTGTCATACTACAAAAAAGATTTGTCCAGATATACATAACGATGATAATTATTTGTAGGTGCAAGCCTTACAGGATTCAAAAGATCCAAGAATACCATCCTTCAAGTATTCTATCAAAGCTAGCATCATTTTACTTGAATTATTCTTTAGGAAAAATGAAGTTTGATGTAAAATTTAGAAATTTTAGAGTGAAAAGATAATCCTTTTAACTTTCAATTCCATTTTGGTTGATGGGTTGGTGGTTTGAATAAAATCCTGTGGCTTCCAATATTTGCCTTAATATCAATTCTATACATTTTACCCCATGAAGCACATGGTATTGCGTCACAAGACAACAATGCAGTTACAAACTTGTATACTGTTTTAGTGGCAAGTAAACCATCTGGCGGTACCTCAGTTTCAAGTATAGTATTATCAGCACAGGGCAATGCATACTCAATTAACCTAAGTTGGACTCGTGGTGCAAGTTCAACCACAGGATATCTAATCGAACGTTCACTTGATGGAATTACTTTTTCATCTTTAGCAAAAACAAAAAGCACCTTGACTGAATTTTTTGATAATACAATAAATCCATCCACTACATATTACTATAGAGTTTCCGCTATCTATCCACAAGGAGCAAGCGTACCCTCTAAAATAGCAAATGCAACAACTAGCGAGCATATTCCTAGCACTGGACTAGTTGTTACACCACCTTCTTTTGGTGGAGGGAATTCTCTTGATACATACCACGATGGATTAAAAATAACACAAAATGGAGTGACATTGACTTACGATATTTCAAACTATTTCCAAGACATCAAGCGCCAAGTTTTGCTTGCAAACACACCAACAGTCTTTACCATCAAAACCTCTGATCCATACAGCCCGTTTGCAGTAGTTCATGCTGAATTGTTCTTTATTCCAAAAGGAGAGGAGATGTTGATAACTAACAACATTGCCACAATCGAGTGGAACAAGGACAAGACACCAATTGTAACTGGAAATACTTTGATTAAAAACGTAGATGTATTCATGACAACTGACGGGGAGCACCAGTACATCTCTTTTTACTTTACCCCCGCCAAGTCATTTAAGACCATGAATTTCAAAGTGCGAGCCTTCAATGACCATAGGTATTCTTCTGATGTAAACATTGGTGATGCTTCACCTGTTGTGAAACTGCCAGAAGTCTATCCTAAAGGAGTGATCAAGTATATCAACTGGGGCACTTTGGTAGATGCCGTCCAATCTGACAAATATTACAAACCACAAATGTCTCGCATACAAAGTACTGATTCTGTTTTTAATGGAGTTGATGGCGGCCAAGTTTTCTGGTTGTACGATACAAAAGCCCATGTAATAACTTTGATTATAAAAAATACTGATGGAAATAAATTGTATCAGGAAACTGCACCACTGGAAAAGATGAGTGCTACAAACGCTAACGCGTGTGATGTGGCACAATTCAAGCCATTTTGTTCTGACAACGGCATTTACAGCCATCAAGAGACTGTCAAATTAACAAAAGATCAGGTAATGCATATGGTCAAAATGGGATGGTGGCAAGGAAAGCTGCCTTCTTATCTTTCCGTTGATGAATTAACCAAAAGTACTGCAAAATAATTGCCGAAAGTCTAAATTTTGTGTGTATATATTTGAGAATACTAGTCTTACAGGACAAACTAAAAATAACTGAAAATAAATTTGGAGGCAATTTGGAAAACTAGTTAAATAATTCCAAAAATTATTTACATAACAATGAATAAC
>CAZDTF010000061.1:0-7224 GCA_964508325.1 uncultured Nitrosopumilaceae archaeon
ACCTTAGACAATAATGTCCTAATTGCGATTCCAACTTTTTATGGTAAAACTATAATTTAAAGTTGTAGAATTTTCATTTTTGCCCTCCTGATTTATTGAAGATAGATTAGAAAGGTCTTGGTTTGTTCTGGTTTTACTTGAATCTGTGTGTTTATATTCAATATCCCATAAACATCACGCCCATATTTTTGTACCAATTTTTAAATAGAATTAATTTTTGAGAGTTATTTTTTTCTCACGCCTTTTTTAAAAGCCTTGAGAGTCTTATTCCTTTTATTTAGAACTTCATGAGATATTTTATTTACAATTTCTGTGAAAATTTTAGTCATCTCTTGTCTTTCATAGTCTGACAATTTATTCCAAATTATATCAAGGTTGATTACTTGTCTCAATTTACTTCCTAGGTCACTGTCTGATGTTAGAGCATCAGAATAAATTTGAAACAACCGAAGGTAGGAAAGATTATCCATGATTATTGATGCTCCCTAACCAATACTTTTTTCTAGCCATAGTCAATTTATTTAGAAATGGTACAACTTTGATTTCTATTTCCGTATCCCTATACCATAATAATTGCCTTCGTTTTATTTATGAAATTAGGATAAAAGTTCTAGTAAAATCATATGTAAAAAAACATAGGTGTAATGATTAATTGATGGATTTTTTGACTAATCAATTCCTTAACAAAAGTTTTACGTGATTGTAATTCAATATAGAACATTTTTACAGAAAAAAATTAGTAAAACTATATTATAATTAATTAATATTTTAACATAGGAGCTGTAGGGCGTTCTCCAGACCAACAACCCCCGTTGTTATGAAAATGCTCTACAGTTTCAAATTTTTAATTAATAGAAAATATTTGTGCTATTTCATAAATCAGAATATGAAAATAGAACAATGTACTATAACGATCTGACAAATTGATTAAATTTAACCTATACCGTTAGAAAATATGCGATACCATGACAACAATGAGGGCTGTGTTGGCATTTTAGAAACTATTAACCATGGGCCAATATCCGATCTATCAAATCATGCAGGTTTGTCCTCGTGGCAACTAAATAATTGCCTTGCATTATTACAAAAAAATTTGTTAATAGAATATGAGGAGGGTTCGCAGATTTATAGAATAACTAAAAAAGGAATTCAATACTTGTACTATTACAAAAAGATAATTGAATCGCTTTCCTTCAAAACGCGAAAAAAAGAAGAAATCTTAGCTTAGTGATTCTAGATACAAATCCTCAAGTTATAGCAAATTTATGAAGAACTTTAGAAGTATGATGAAGGTTTTCTTGATTTACCAAAGGGTGAATTGGTAGACTAAGAACATTAGAAGATGCCCATTCAGTAACTGCAAGTTTTACAGATTTATTATAAAACGGCATTTTGTGTATAGGTATTGGATAGTAAGGAAAAGCCCCTATTCCTCCAGAGTTTAGTTTCTTCATTATTTTATCTCTGTTTTTAATGGCAATGGTATAAAGATACCAATTTACTTTCTCACCATTTCTTTCATGTGGAAGTATGATTGGCAAATCAGATAAAAATTCAGTTATGATCTTGGCGTTTTTTTGTCTATGAGCAAGAAATTTACTTAATTTTTTCATCTGTATTTTTGCAATGGCTGCACTAATTTCAGGAAGTCTCAAATTAAAACCAAGAATTCTTGTATCATACCTGTGTAACATCCCATGATTTCGAATCATGCGTAATTTTTCAAATAGATTTTTGTCATTTGTTACAATTGCGCCGCCCTCTCCTGATGTTATTACCTTTGCAGCATACATGCTAAAGCATCCAAGCCTAGAAAAAGTTCCAGAGTGTCTTCTTTTATAGGTTGAACCTAGTGACTGACAAGCATCTTCAATTATTTCCAAGTTGTAGTTATTCGCGATTTCTAATATTTCATCCATATATGCAACATTTCCATAGAGATGGACTGGAATTATCGCTTTGGATTTTTTTGTGATTTTTTTTCTAAGATCATCTGGATCCATTGTATAGTTTTGTAGAATATCAACAAAAATTGGAGTCGCCCCAACAGCAACCACCACGTTTGCGGTTGCTACAAAAGTAAATGATGGAATGAGAACTTCGTCGCCTTTTTTAATATCAAGTGCATAAAGTGAAGCTTGTAAAGCGGCAGTACCAGAATTTACAGCAATTGCGAATTTTGATTTAACAAACGTAGAAAGTGCTTTCTCAAATTCTTGTACTTGTTTTCCTCCTACATTTTCAGATGAGGTAAGAGACTTTTCTTCTATCACAGATCTAATCTCTTTGATTTCTTCATTTCCAAAAATTGGAGTGTTTATAGGTATTTTCAATTATAACTATTTTGGAATTGCACTATCAATCTGAATAGTGCAAGATGAAAAGCTGCTATCAAATCTCGTTATTGCATTAAATGTTTTAGTTTTATGTGCATCCACATTCTCTACAAATCCAGTCCCTGTAGCAATTATCTGACCATTGTCATTTAGTAATGTCATGCGTAGAAAAATCACGTTATACGAAGTATTTCCTGCAGTGTATTGTCCTGTCATTAGCACATATTGATATCCGTTTTTACATGTCATGTTGCTAAATCCTTCTACTGGTTCTGAACTAGTTTTGTTGTATAAAGTCAATGTGGTATTTTGTATGGCTGAAGTCATTCCTGTCTGAGAGGAAACAGCTAATACTGACCTTGAAAAAGTAGGTACAAGCAACAGAGTAATAAACAGTAAAGCAAAAAACAACATACATGCTCTTTTTGAAACATTGTCAAGTATCATTTCAGTCAGTCCAGTTTTGTGCTGATGAAATTCTAGAATTTTCCAAAAAGCAAATCTTCTCCATGACCTGTTCTGCATTTATAACACATTACAAGATCTCCTGATTCAAATTCTGCATCAACATCAGAATCATTTACTACTTCCCAACAAAGATCACAGTTCATTTGTTATTCACTTGATCATAACAATCTGAAGAATATCTTGATGTGCTAACAAATTACTAGAACAATTTACTTGTACAAACTTACGATTGTTTTAAAAAACATCCATTAGGAATAAAATCAGATTGAAGAAGTTCGAGACATGGATGGACAGAATTACAAATGAATCTAATTTGTGGCTTAATGCAATAAAGATGGAAGATGAGGGAAATTACCTCGAAGCATTTCTTAATTATCTAAAGGACTCTTCAGAATGTATAAAACAGAATTCCCTTGTAAGGGCAGCACTTAGCTGTTCATGTGCAGCAAATTGTCTTGCTATGACGGGTAATCTTCCAGCAGCACGCCAGTTATACATGCAAACGGCCACAATTTATGAGAATAATGCCAATCTTGTGATTGGTGAATCGGTAAGAGAAGCACTTTGGTCGTATCAAGAGGCGTACGAATGCTTTAGCCTTGCATGTGATAATGTCAAGGCACAACATATCTATGAAAAATATGTTTCTCTTTCAAAAAAGGTAAACCCGTTTGTTGGTGAGAAAGAAGCTATGGCCTCTCTAAGGATAAGGAAAGGGGATCTGGAATCAAATTCCAACATAAATTCAACAAACATGCAACTTTTTGCAGATGTTGATAACGCTATCAAAAATTTCCTAAGCGAAATAGGAACCACTAGTGATAAATTAAATCCTCATGTTTTCCAACGTGTTTTTAAATTCTCAAAGGAAAGAAATGTCTCTGAAAAAAGTATTGCTAATTAACTGGGACTGTTACCCTAACATTACCACGGGTGGAGTATACACCTGGACAAAGGCGCTCGTGGATGCAATGTCAGATTATGAATTCATAGTCCTTAACGAAATTTCAAATCCTAATGCCAATGGAAAATACACGGTTCCAAAAAATGTCACCAAAGTAATGGAGGTCCCTATTTTTGGTTCTGCAAGATACGAAGAGTTTTGTAAACGTGATGAGCTTTTACTAGCAAGAATTCTTCGAACCACACAACATGTAATCAAGGAAAAATTCATCCCACTTTACAAGGAATTTATAAATTCTACACTTGCTGACCGTTGTAATCCGAAAGTTCTTGCAGATATCGTCATAAAATTACACGACCTACTTATTGTATATGATGCAAAAAAATGCCTTGAACATCCACTGACGTGGGACATTTTCATAGAAAAGCTCAACAAAGAACCGCTTTATAGCAACATGAGATTAAATGAAGCACTTGTAGCCTATCAACTAATACAAAGAAACATACAACTTCTTTCAATTGAGGTACCTAAGGTTGATCTCATACATTGCTCCCTTGCGTGGCTACCATCGCTAGTTGCCATATATGCAAGGAAGGAAAACAACTGTCCGGTAATAATTACAGAACACGGAGTTGCATTTAGGGAATTAGTGTTGTTCTACAACGGATATTTGTATGATGAGCCATCTAAGATATTCTGGAAAGTTTTCTCGCATAATATCATAAGGACGATTTACTTTATTGCCGATTTGTTCACTCCCGTATGTAATGCAAATAAAATTTGGGAAGAGAGTCTTGGGGTGGATCCATCAAAGGTCAAAGTTATCTACAATGGAGTAAACACGTCAAAGTTCAAGCCCATCGAAGTAAAGCGCGATGACAAGAGGCCTGTTGTTGTCAGTGTGGCAAGGATAGATGCTTTCAAAGACATTGTATGTCTGATTCAAGCCATGAAATACGCAAAAGAACAGATTCCTGATATACAATGCTTGATTTACGGTACCTCGGTCAATCTTGACTATTCGTTGAGGTGTTTGCAAGCAGTAAAGGAATTGCAGCTTGAGGACACTGTCAAGTTCATGGGAGGAACAAAAGAGCCTGAAAAAGTATACAACGCTGCAGATGTAATAGCAATTAGTAGTATTACCGAAGGATTTCCATTTACAATCATTGAGGCGATGGCGTGTGGTAAGGCCATAGTTGCATCTGAAGTTGGGGGAGTAGGGGAGGCGCTTGAAGACTGTGGCTTGCTTGTAAGAAGCAGGAGACCCCGTGACCTTAGTGAAGCTATCGTTCGATTGATTAAAGATGAAAATCTTAGGCACAAGCTAGGGGCTGATGCTTTGAAAAAAGTTCATGACAAGTTTACATTAGAAAAATGTGTTGATGGATTCAAAAAAGAGTACGAAGGACTCACAACATTATACAAAACAAGAAAAGAAGAACAAAACCAAAAAGAGATGATTCTTCAATGAAGGAAATTTCAAAAGTTGTGGTTACCGGTGGTGCTGGTTTTATTGGAAGTCACATAGTAGATGAATTGCTCAAAAAAGGAATTGAGACATTTGTTATAGATAATCTAAGTTCCGGTTCTTTGGAAAACCTACAACAACATCGTAACAATAATCTGCTACATGTAATGATTGGTGATGCAAGAAACATAGAACAATTACTGGCTGATGAAAATGACATAGATGTTGTGTTCCACGAGGCAGCAATTGCAAGTGTGTCTAGATCGGTTTCCGAACCCATGGTAGTTCATGATGTAAATGTGAATATGTCTTTAACAGTCATGAATTTTTGCGTAAATAAAAAAATACGGAGATTTGTCTTTGCATCTTCTGCAGCTGTATATGGCATCATAAAAAAAGGACACGCGTCTGAGGATCATGTCTGTAGGCCATATTCACCATATGGTGCAACAAAACTTGCGGTAGAAAACTATCTTAACGCGTATTATCAGTCGTACGGATTGGAAACTGTTGCATTGAGATATTTTAACGTCTTTGGACCAAGACAGCAACTAAACGATTACAGTGGAGTAATTACAATTTTTATAAATCAACTCTTGAATAAAGAAACCCCAACCATCCACGGTGATGGCATGCAGACACGAGATTTTGTTCATGTGAGAGATATAGTACATGCCAACATGCTTTGTATGGAGTCCAAGCATGCTGTGGGCGAGATGTTCAACGTTGCATCAGGTAATTCTACAAGCATACTACAACTCCTCTTGACGCTAAAATCAGTTACAAAGTCAGAAAACATGCTACACAAATTTGGTCCCACGCGAGCAGGTGATGTTAAATTTGGATTGGCTACAATTGATAAAATAAGAAATGTTCTTGGCTTTGAACCTAGGATTTCAATTTCAGAGGGCTTGACTGATGTTGTAGAATATGTCAAATCAAGATTGCCAGCCAAAATTAGTGCATAATTTGGAGTGAGAAACTTGCTTTCCACAAAACAACAAAAAATGCCAAGAGAGTCAAGGATGTTTGCGCAAAAGGTAGCACGCTCCATAATCGAAGTGCAACCTAATGTCAACAACATGATAGATATTGTGATCTTGATGGAGTGTTTAGGATACAGGAGGGAAACTCTTAGGAAATATGGTTTTGAAGACTATCATGCGCTTGCAAACTATTTGTACAATTTTATAGATCTATATGAAATGCGAAATAAAAGTGAGGAGTTATTTGTAAAATCCTTTAGTATAGAGATTCCTAGTATTCAAAAAAGAATAGTGGAAGGTATAGGCATGATATTTCCTTGGCTTGGTTCTTTGGCGTTGTTATTTATTACAGGAATATCTTTATGGATGGCATGGGGACTTCCAATCCCAATTACTACTGCCTTTGTAGTCGGGGTCTTTCTTGGACTAGTTGTAACGGAAGGAACACTGCAGATATTCAATAGATTATTTTCATTTTATCATGCACAAAATAATATCGGTGAGGTAAAACGTTTGTTGAAGCGAAGTTACTGCATGGTAGCAGCTGTCCTGTTGGTAACTGTAGGTCTGCTATTTGGGATTGGATATGAAGAAAAAATCCCACTAAATCTTGTTGCTATCACTACAATAAGCACAGTCACCGTGTCGTTACATCGTGCAAGTTACATGATAATCTATGCGCTAAAGAAGCTTGGCCATCTTATTATTGCCTACTCGGCGGCTTTTGCAACCCTGCTATCTGTCTATTATTTTGGCCAATCCCAGATTCCTGATGGTGTTACTAGATATTTTGTTGGGCTAGTAATTGCGTTTGCGGTACTGTCCATCTTTTCAATCTATCAACACCTCAAGTTAACAAAGAATACAATAATTGTTACTGGAGAAAAACCACACTTCTATAATCCGTTGAACCAAACAGATAAAACAGTAAAATCTAGATTCAGTGTCCAACTTTGGGAAACAATGCCATACTTGCCTTTTGGCACGTTTTATTTTATTACGATGTTTGCAGATCGAATATTATCTTGGATCTATAACCCATTGGTTATCAGAGACGGT
>CAZDTF010000062.1:0-7159 GCA_964508325.1 uncultured Nitrosopumilaceae archaeon
CCATCCTTACCTTTGTCATCTTGACAATCAAAGTCACTCATGCTTACAGAGACTTGATTGCTAGTATCCGTATCAGTAGATTGTGAGATTTGAGTAGAGTTAGAAGACTGGTTATCAGAATGAAGAGTGTTAGTTTCGTATGATTGGTTAATCTGAGTAGGTGTCAGAATGGAATCATATAGATTCACATCTGATATCGAACCTGAGAATAGGTTTCTTGTTTCTGATCTTACCGTATTAAAATATGCCCCAATCACTACATCTGCATCAGATGAAAGGTTGGTTACAGTCTTTGTTGCAAGTTGTCCATTAACTATAATATTTGGGATAGTAGTCAAATGTAAAGTCGATTCAAGTTTACCGTTTACATAAATGCCAATGGCAGTGCCATTAAACATAGCTACTATGTTGGTCCATTCCTCTGGTATTGTAGTAGTTGAGTTGACTGTTTCCCATCTTATTCCATCAAATACAGAGAACATGGCCTTCTTTGTAGGTGGCAGGTTATTATTTACAGAAAGAAGGAAGGCATTCTCTTTTGATATTACGGTAAATTGTGGCGATCCATGACTATAATCTGGTTTTATCCATGCAGAGATTGTCAAATTTGATATATTTTTGGTAGAATCTACATTCTCCTTTAGGTATCCTGCCCCCGTCAGTTTTAGTGAAGAACCGTTCTCATCTTTTGTTATCTTTAGATTGCCAACTGCGTTTGTATTTGGTAACGTAGAATTGAATTGCCAAGACTTGGTCACATTGGGAATTTGTTGTTCTGAAGATACAATATGGTAAAAGGCAAGATCTGTCATGTTAAGCTGGTCAGAAAGTATTTCTGATTTAGTAGAGTTACTGGGTAGAATGATTGTAGTGTGAGTGGAGTTTGATGAATTAGTCAATGGATGTACTAAAGATACAATGTTGAAAGAGACAAGATCTGTCATGTTAAGATGGTCTAAAAGTATAGCTGATTTAGTAGAATTGTCGGGTGGAATGATTGTAGTATGAGTGGAGTTTGTTGTAACAACTGGAGGAAGGACATGGTCTGAGCTCCCAGTCGTCGAGTTTGTAGAATTGGCAGAATATGAATCAGATATACTAGTTATGGTGAATGTATTGTTATTCGAAGGTGAATTTGTAACAATATACCATGCGAAGTTTGGGTCTAAGTGAGTCCTTGCTTGTTTATGGGCATACCGATTATTATTGTCAGAGTCAGCGTAAACATTACTCAAAAATGTTGATGATGTTGAAATTGGATTTATAATTGAAGAAGCAAGAAGCATAATAATTAAACAATAAGAGAGAGTTTGTTTTGATCTAAAAAAATCAAATCTATCATTCTCTATCCTAATTAAGAGGTAACCTGAAAAAGGTACCAATAATAATATCAGTATTGGGTTTTTTGAGTTAGTACTTTCATAAATTACCTTTACAAAATTATTTTTTGATAGGTCTGATACAAAGAAACCCACCAAGTTGTTATCTTCTATGAAATGAATAGATTTACTTGCTTTATTGAACAAAATTTTTGGATATGTGTTTTTCAAATTATTTTCAGAGTAATCTTTGATAAATTTTTCCGAGAATAGTTTGTCATTCTCTATAAAACTGAGTAATGTAACAACTGATCGTTGTTCGTTCCACAATCCATCTGCAGTAGCAATTGACAAACCTTTTAGTCTGATTCTTTCAGCATTCCAAATTCTCTCCATTATTGTTTGTATGCTGTTGGTAACGTGACTTATTACAACGACATTTTGATCTGAATCACTTGTCAGAATATTAAAATTTTCATATAGATAAACTGTTTTAGCGATGCCAGTTTTTACATTGATTGGATCATTTTGTTTTTCTTGATCAGATGCATAGTGTGCGTTTATGTTAAAATTTTCAGAAAGTTCAAAACTCAAGTGCTTAGGAATATTATTGGTCTCAGTTTGAGCGATTTTTTGTTTTATTTTTTCAACGTTATTCTCTGTGAAATAATTAGAATTAGATGGATTTGAATTCACATTGACAATTGCTATCGGGAAAATCACAAGCAGGATAAATAACGAAATGCAAATTATCTTTTGTTGCAAAACATTTCCAACCCCCAATGTTTAGTTCTAGCTGATCCTAGTTCTAACGTACCCCACAAAAGTTGTGAAGCCAATCTCATTTGATGCCCTGTATGTGCAGGTGAAAAAAAGGTAAAATTGGGCAGAATAATATTAAAATACTGAAGATTCAACAAATACCAACCCAGCATAGATTTCGTTTAAGAGGTATAAAAGAATCACCACCAATTATGAAAATGAGGATATAATTTTGTTTTGAGTTACTTGGTTTTTAGTTAACTTTTCATTAAAATGAAACTGCAGGGGAGTCGAGAGTCTATTGGGGTTGGAACCTCGACTTTAAGAAACCCCTCGTTTCTGCCTCAATAACGGCAGCATTAAAGATAAGCTCGTGTCTGTATCTTTAGATACAAACTAGGATCACGTCTTGTTGAATAACTTCTTCAATCCTTATCTCTGTTCATTGAATCTTTTCCAACTAAAATTATGCTGCAGCCGTGCACGTCCAACCCCTACCATATCACGGCTACAGAGTCTTCCCAAAGGGCAGACTAGTCATTCTGGAATAAAGTATCAGATAAGAGTGATCTTCCATTTTTGGAAGAAAAAAAGTCAAAACAGTAGATTATTGCATAACTTTCTTGATGATTTTTAAAAATTTCCAAAACATTATTGTCAAATGTTCATCAGATTAAGACATGTAAATAATAACTTAAAATCAAAATTTATCGATTAAAAAATTCTAAACAAAAAGATTGTAGATTCATCTCGAAGGAATGAAATAATCCTTATACGAATGAAAAAGGTTGCTTATACGAATATAAGCATTCGTATAAGGTTATAGATCAAAGATGTCAAGAAATTTCCTATGCGATTAATTTGAAATATGAAAGATTTAGCAAAATGAGGGCATAGTAGTTTGAAGATCATTACAAACCTAGAGAATAGTTATAGTTCATCATAAATGGAAAAATTCTATATAAAATTTCTCAAGATATTTACTTGGATTTAGTGTCTCTGGAAACCTATATACCATAATTGGAAGGGAAGATAAGCCTTTTAACGTTCTTAGCTTTACCTAGTATTTGCTTGGATTCGCAAACGGGGTTGAGGTCTCGCAGCCTAGGGTATATTGTAGCGGCTGCCTCTGCTGGGACCATAATAGAGTGGTATGATTTCTATCTCTTTGGTTCCCTTGCAGTAATTTTGTCCGGTAAATTCTTTCCTAGTCAAGATCCTGCTGCTGCTTTTCTGTTAACTTTAGCTACCTTTGCCACAGGATTTGCAGTTAGACCTGTTGGTGCTTTGGTTTTTGGAAGAATAGGTGACTTGTTAGGACGCAAGGTTGCTTTCCTGCTTACCATTACTATAATGGGAGCGGGAACTAGTCTCATTGGAATACTACCTACCTACACTACGGTAGGGGTAATTGCACCGTTACTATTGGTAACGCTAAGACTTCTACAAGGACTCGCACTTGGTGGCGAGTATGGTGGTGCTGCAATATATGTAGCTGAACATGTACCCGATAATAAAAGAGGCTTTTGGACCAGCTTTATTCAAACAAACGCTACAGTTGGTCTTCTTATTTCACTAGGTGTGATCCTTTCTATCAGAGTGACACTTGGTGAGCAGGCCTTTAGCGATTGGGGCTGGAGAGTACCATTTCTTGTCTCTACTTTTATGGTTGGAGCTGCACTTTACGTTAGGTGGAGGATGAGGGAAACTCCACTCTTTTCAAGACTCAAAGAGATGGGCAAAACATCTCAATCACCGCTTAAAGATAGTTTGACGACCAAGAAAAACTGGAGATTAATGCTTATCGCACTATTTGGTGCTGTTGCTGGTGAGGCAGTAATATGGTACACTGCACAGTTTTATGCACTTTATTTTCTTCAAACGGTACTGAAGGTAAGTTTTGTTACATCAAGCACGATCATGTTAATTGCAGTCGCTATAGGTACACCATTTTTCATATTCTTTGGTTGGTTATCTGATAAGGTTGGCAGGAAGAAGATCCTAATGTTAGGATTTTTGCTGGCAGCTATAGCTTTTTACCCCATTTATCTTGGCATAGCATATTTTGCCCATCCACTTAACTTTCCAGCTCTGGTAGCTTTGGTAGTCGTACAGCTGATTTTTGCTAGCATGGCATATGGGCCGCTAGCAGCTTTCCTGGTAGAGATGTTCCCAGCTAAAATAAGGTATACTTCTCTATCTCTTCCCTATCACATTGCAAACGGAGAATTTGGTGGATTCACCCCGCTAATAGCCACTAGCATAGTCAAAGCTACTGGAAACATATTCGCTGGTCTCTCTTGGCCTATAAGTATAGCTGCACTTACTTTTGTCGTTGGCATGCGATACCTAAAGGAGACCAAGGGCGTCAAGATATGGGATGAAATCAAATCAGATCAATAATTTAGAAATAATGAGATTTAGTAAACAAGACTTGGAGGATTTCCAACGATGGTAATGTGTTTTTTTCTTCCAACAATCTCGCCCCGGTTAGGTCAAAATGCAAGAAATTCCAAAAAATTCATATCTGAATAGATTCTTCATTTACGTAAAGTTCTGATAATGACACATTTACAAGAGATTAAAAAAAGAGACATAAAATCGAAGCTACTCACCATATTGCCTCGTTTGATAACTTATTTTCCTGCACGGTTTACAATATTTGGTTTCATAATTTCGTATTTTTTGCTATATAATGATGCAGCCATCTTCACTAAAATAGAAGAAGAGATTCTTCTCAATATTGTTAGGTTTCTAAACATTGCACCAACTTATTTTAATGGAAATCTTTTAGTCGGAAATGTTTTTTCCATCCATACAATCAGCCTGCCAACAAAAATACAGATTCTTTTTCTAGTCTTTTTTTTGGCTCTTGCCGCTTCTTCAAGAACAAGTCAAAAGATCCGTGGTAAGATTCTTCTTTTTGGTGGTCTTTGCTATCTGGGTTTTATTGCAATACAACTGGTAGGAATTTTGATAACAGTCAATTTTAACGTGGAACAAACTCCTCTATATCATGAATCTATAGTTTTAGCTACTACAATAACATCAACGCTAGTTTTGGAAGTCATGTTGTTTAACACCTTGGTTCTCCCAAAGCCAACCAAAGTAAATCCTATAATAAAGAGGAGATATGGAACAGAATATTTCTTTTTTGCTCTAACTATATTGGTTTCTTTACTGATCTATCACTTCCTTCTTCAAATACTTCCAATACAGGGAGATTCTGTTTTTGGAGTGTATGCAGTAATTAACGTGTTGATCATGATAAATTTGAGTAACTATATTGGATACATAATTTGGGAAGTAAGGACTCCCAGGTGGACAAAGATGAGCAAACTTGTGAATGAAGGTAATCATAAACCAAAACCTCCAGTGACGTTTCTAATGACGGCTTATAACGAAGAAGAAATAATTAGAAAATGCATCGAAAGTATTGACAATATTTGTTCCAAATATGATGGTAAAACCAGCATTCTTGTGATTGATGACGGTTCAACGGATAATTCGGCCAAAATTACTGCCGAAGCTTTGCTGAATCTCAAGCATGCTGAAGGTAAATCTTTTACTATTCTCCATTCAGGAAAGGGAAAGGCATTAAATTTTGGTCTAAGGCATGTCACTGACGAAATAATATTTAGGATTGACTCCGATTCCGTTATGCAGGAAAATGCAATTGATAGAATAGTTAGACACTTTGAAGATCCCGAAGTAGGTTGTGTGGGAGGTATGGTTTTTGCTTTAAACCCTAAGACCATATGGCAGAAGATCTTTAATGTTTCAACAGCATTATTTTCGGCCTTTAAAAGGAACGGGGATCTGTTTGATGCTTTAATTATTCAAGCAGGAGCTTTTTCTGTTTTCAGGAAAGATGCCCTTCTACGAGCTGGTGGATGGGCTGAAAATCAGAATGGTGAGGATGGTGAAATAACTGTCAGACTTGGAAGATTAGGGTATAGACTAGACTTTGATGATGGTATATCACTTCTATCCGATGCTCCCGCAAATCTTAACGAACTTCGGCGTCAAAGAGCTCGGTGGGCTATTGCATATTATCATTCACGTTCTAGAAATTTGAATGTCGTTAAAGAATTTAGAGGACCGCGTTCTCTTTACTTCTTATATAATCTTATAGGACATGGTTTAGGATTGATCAGTTTTACGTTCTGGCCTTTTTTGGTAGCGTTGGTTGCATCTGGGGGAATAAGTGGTTTATTTTCGTCCATATGGGGAGATCTGAATGCCAAAACGGTCTCTTTATCATTTACTAGTGTGATGTCACACTTGATAGCAATTCCACTCTATTTAATGGTGATCGAAATTATAACGTTTTCATTGCATTATTGCTTTGCCATTTATTTTCTTTTGAAGTATAAGAGATTACGCAGTCACATATTGTATGTTTATCTTCTAAGGGTGTGGTTTAGTGTAATCAGTGCTTTTAGATTGGAAGGATTAGGAATATTGCTTTCATGGTCAGGTAAATGGAAAAGACATGATCAGGAGTCCTATGAAGATCAACTACGTGCACTTTCTTATTCAATGAATTCGTGGGAATCGTAACCACATACTATCTGTCTAGATAGCGTAGTGAAACCAAGCTATTGTCTTATGATTCTATCGTGATTGAACCACTTTAACGATATACTTGGAGTGGTATAAATTAAAAATTATTGAAATATTTCTTTTTTTTTTTTGTTCTAACAGAATTCTTGTAAATGGTTAGAGATAAATGAAATAATAGGACTAGTGAATGATAAGAATTTGTAAAGAGATTTTCATGCGTTATCGTAATTTCAGTTTAGTTATGTTATTATTTGTGATGATGAGAATATCATTTGTAAAATAAGTCTATTTTAGAATGAGATAGTACAGTACCTCTTTGACTATTCGTAACGATTAACCAAAATCGATCAGCTGAAAAATCTTGTATGCTTTCATGAATCATAAGTGTTAGTCCATATGCTTAGGTGATTGATAAAAATAAACCTAGTCGTCTCTAGTTATTTTAATTCAATGCTTTTATGGTTCTTTGCAATTTCTATGGATTTAATAAATATTCTTGAACATTTTTTTTT
>CAZDTF010000063.1:0-7132 GCA_964508325.1 uncultured Nitrosopumilaceae archaeon
TTTTTATAACATGCTGGTTTCTACCCTCTCTGAATATTTTACAAAGCTGTACTAGCAGTCGATAATTAACATAGGGTGTGGCAGCCTTGGGAATTTTCAAGAGATTTACATACTCGTATAGTCCTTTTGCCCTGATAATTTTTGTTTCATTATCAAGTTTTATCTTTCCAAAGTAGATGTTTTCAAGTTCATTATACTCATCCATAAGAGCTGGAATGTCTTCAAATCCAACTTCACGAGTTCCTGTAATTCTTTTGTACAATAAAAGTAAGATAGATTTTGGAGAACCATACTTTAGCCATGATTGAGATGTCACAACATTGCCAAGAGATTTAGAAATTTTCTTGCCACCCTTGTCTAAAAACATCTCATATTTTACATGATGAGGATGTGGAAATTGTAGAATTTCATCAGCTACCCAGTCATTTACCTTGACTGAATCCATGATGTCTTTTCCATATGCCTCAAATCTAACATCAAAAGCTTGCCATCTTGCGGCAAATTCAACCTTCCATGCAAGCTTCCCCAGATCTTTTGTAATATCAGAAATCCCTTCATGTCCGCAACCTGACAAAATTTTAGAACCAATTGTAGTGTCCACGCATCTGTATTTTATTTTCTTTTCATCTTCTAGATACTCGTATGCTACTGCTGTATAGAGCCGTCCGCAGCTTGAACAAATTGGAAAATATGGAAGAGACTCTTGGTATTTTTCCTGTCCTACAAGATTGGCAATCATTTCTCCAATTTTTTTGCTGTTAATCAATATGGTATGAATCTGGTCTTTTAGGAGACCATTTTTGTAAGTGTCCACACCTCTTTGAAATTTGTATTTTATCCCAAGATTTTCCAATCCATCAAGTAAGAGGCTGCTCATGTGTGAACCATAAGAATCATGACAATCAAACGGATCAGGTATAAAAGAAACTGGTTTTGCAATATGATCCTTTAACCATTCGGGGAACCCTTCTGGAATTTTTCTCAAACCATCAAGATCATCTGAATATGCAATAAGCTCTGATTTGAATCCAAAATTTTCTAGTGCCAGTTTGACACCATATGCTCGTACGGCATCACCAAGACTTCCTATGTGAGGTATACCAGATGCGCCTAATCCGCTTTCAACATTAATCAAACTGGTACTACGCCCAAGCATTTTCTCCCTTTGTAATAATTCATCTGCAAGCTTGTCTATCCAAGTTCCTCTACCAATGATCTTCTGTTCTTCCATTATTCCAATTCCTTTGACATGTATGGGCCCATAAACGAATAGCCCAATTTTCTATAATACTCTCTTGTGCCCACTGCGCTAATTACAAGCAATCTTTTTGCATCAAACTCTTCTTTTGAAATTTTTTCAGCCTCGGCCATAAGATTTTTGCCCAGTCCCAAATGTTGGACACTATCTTTGTCTCTTTGACCAAGCTTTAATGACTTGCCGTAAACATGAATCTCCCTTACAATGCATGTTTTTTGTGTTACTTCTTGTCTGTGTGCTTTACTGCTTGGTTTTCTAAGTCTTAAGAATCCAAAAATTCTATCTTTAGAATCGTCAAAAGATAAAAACATTTCATGGCCTCCTGATGACTCGTATTCTTCTCTGTTTAGTTTTATATCATTAACATCTATGGAATTTTCTGAAAGGCCAGCTTCCCTACATCTTATGCATTTGCATGATATGTTTTGCTGTTTAAGATTTTGTTGTAAAATCTGACGTAGGTTACCAAGTTTTGGTCCAGCAATTATCTGATCGGAGGATATCTCTCTTTGTACCCTCATTATTCTAACCCACCGAGGTATCATCTTTTTTATTTCTGTTAGTACTTTTATCATTTCTTGGTCTGAATAGGGGTAATACTTGCCATCCTTGTAGGAATTGTAAAGACTTGTGTTTTCCAAAATAAGAGTTGGGTAAATTTTTAACATATCTGGTCTGAAAGCAGGATCATCGAAAAGTTTCTTAAAATCATCAATATCATCTTGTGGGGTCATAGTAGGCAGACCTGGCATCATGTGAGATACAATTTTGTATCCAGCATCCTTTGCAATTTGAAATGATTCTACTACATCATTTAGGTCATGACCTCTGTTTACAATTTTATAGACATTTTCATGCAGACTTTGCATTCCAATTTCCACCCTTGTGATTCCATAGTCAAGCATCCAATCAACATGTTCTTTTTTACAATAGTCAGGTTTAGTCTCTACTGTAAAACCAACATTTCTTATCTTTGCCAACTCATTATTTTTCTTGGCTGATTCTAAATTTTGTGATTCAAATCCATTTAATGCATCAAAACATGATTTGATGAAGTTTATCTGATAGTCTCTTGGCATAAATAGAAATGTTCCTCCAACTATAACAAGCTCAAGTTTTGAGCTATCATGCCCATAAGTTAACAGATGATCAAGCTTACCAATTATTTGCTTTTTTGGATCATATTCATTTGCAATCGCGTTTTGTGTTGAAGGCTCTCTTCCAGTGTAACTGTTTGGTGTGTTGAATTCTATTCCACCTGGACAGTAGGTGCATCTTCCATGTGGGCATCCATATGGTTTTGGCATAAGTGCAATTACTGCAACTCCAGACGCTGTCTTTACTGGCTTTCGTATCAACGCTTTTTGTAGTTTGACAAAGTCAAGACCATCAACCGCTGCTAATATCTCATAGTTTCTTGGAATTCTTTCAAGGGAATATTTAATACAAATTTTTTTAATCTCTTTTTTTACATCGTAACTTGTGGGATGAGGAATTGCAAGAAGATTCTTTGAGATTTCCAAACAGGCTGTCTCAAAAACGGTTTCTGTTTTTTGCACCATTTTTTAGAACAAATTTGGCTATTAAATCCTAATTATTTATATCATCATCGTTTGAGTAGCCTCAAAATAATGGCATAATCAAACTAGGCAGAACCTGAATTAACAGAATATTTGTGGCTGAAAAAGATCTTGTGTCATTTATTAGTAAAAAATCATATTTTTCAAACAATTCTAAGCGAATCCACAAAAACTCCTTTTTTTTCTATTATGTTGCCTATCTGCCGGCTTTTTAGACCGTGTTTTTTGAAGATATTCTCAATTAGTTCTCCTTCCTCTTCTGGCGCTATGAGGCAAAATCCAATTCCCATGTTGAAAGTTTTGTACATCTCTTCCTTTTCCACATCTTCGTTTTCGATTAGCTGAAATATCTCTTGAGGTTCTGGCATATTGTCTAACATATATCCAATTTTTTTTAGCCTCAATAATTTTGAAAAAGAACCCCCTGTTATGTGTGCAAGCCCATGTATGTCGCATTCTTCAAGAGCTTCAAGGACAGGTTTGACATAGATCTCAGTTGGTTCTAAAAGGGCCTCGCCTATTGTTCCCGATCCTTTAATTTTGTCCTTTAAAGAATATCTTGAAAGCAGTACTTTTCTTGCAAGTGAATAACCATTAGAATGCAGGCCACTACTTTTAATCCCAATAATTATGTCACCTGGCGTTATCATGTCTCCTAGAACAATATTTTGTTTGTCTAGTATGCCAACAACCATTCCAGCAAGATCAAACATAAACTCTTTTCCTGTTATTATGTCTGGCACTATTGCAGTCTCTCCTCCGACTATTGGAACTTGGGCCTTTTTTGCACCCTTTACTAAACCTTGAACAATTTTTTTAAAAATTTCATGCTCGTTTCTGTTTGCTGCAATATAATCTACAAATGATATTGGAACAGCTCCTGTGCAGATAATGTCATTTACATTCATGGCAACACAATCAATTCCTATCGTATCGTATTTTTTCATCATCTGTGATATGATGACTTTGGTACCAACTCCATCAGTATGGGTTGCTAAAAGTCTTCCATCAGGAATTTCCACAATTCCAGCATAATGGCCAAATCCTGATCTTACCTTGATCCTTCTTTGTAACTTGTGGGTTGATGAAATGATTCTGCCAATTGTTGCTTGACTTTGTTTTATTTTTTTTAAGTCAACACCTACGTCCTTGTAAGTAGTACCCAATGGTTCAGCTCATTTTGTTTGAAATAAAAGAATTTGTATCTACTATAAACAAAATATAGTATATTATAAATTATTCAATTACATGTATAGGCTAGTCTCAGCTTTTCTTGCTTCAGTGTATTTGTCAGAAAGGGCTCTAAAATCAAGGCCTATCTGTTGTTCTTGCTCCCTCAGGTCTTTGGTGTCAATACTTGTCTGATAAACACGATTGACTGCTTCCACAAGAGTTGCAGCTGCAAGTGTGTCTGGTTTTTGCGGATTTGCCTTGACAAGTAAGGTGACTCCTCTAATTTTTCTTATTATGCATTCATTTAATATCGCGCCAGGAATTCCAGTTACAAAGCCCTGTGGAATCATACTAATTCCATTGTCTGCCATTATCCTACAAAGATCCTCTTCTGCAGCACAAAATGCTTTTTGGTCGTGGTTTTCCTTACTTGGTACCCCATCTAAAATAATTATTTCTTCAGAGCCATTTTTTTCACCCCAGTCAAGAATCGAAGAAGCGATGGTATAGAGTCCCTCAAGGTGTAATGTTATTTCACAGATTATGGCACAAATTGTGCCGGACCTATTTGAATAAAAACGAAATGGATGTCGTAATCTTCCTTGTATAAATACAGTAGCGGGGGGAAGATATTTGGATCTCATATAACCGATCTCCTTCATCTTTAATTTTTCAATCATATATCCCACAGCTATCGGTCCTGCAAGGCCAGCTCCTACAAACCCTACAAAGATTATAGGACTGTTTAGTTTTGTTTTTTTAATCTCATATACTTCGGCTTCTGGAAAAGAATTCAAACGCACTCTATTCGTGAATTACTTCTGACTAATTACTTTTCTGCATAAAGAGATCTATCATGGTTCTGCCTTTGTCTGTTATAGAATAAATCATATTTGATCCTGTCGGTACTTTTGAGACAAAGTTGTACTTTACACAAAGATGCAAATAATTAAGAAAAGATTTTTTCATTCTTATATTTGATTTTATATAAAGATCGGAAAAAGTCATTGGATTACAATGAAGTTGATATAATAGCTTTAGTAGTGATATTGTACTAAAGTCACGCGTTCTTGCCTTTACCGAGTCTAAAACTTGTTCTTCTCGTGCAATGATAAAATCAGAAAACTTGTCTGCAACCTCTACTGGGATGTATGTCATTCTTGTTTTCATATTACGGTATTGGTACGGTATCTTACCTTATTAATCTTAACTAGAAGTTTTTTTGAGCTGCCCGCAAGCTTTTTTTCAACAAATTCAATCTGTTTTTATTCAAGATGATGTGAACTCCAATATGCATAGTGCCTTTATACTAATGAATGCAGAACTTGGAAAAGAAAACCAGATTGTAAAGGACCTGCGGCAAATTCCACACGTCAAAGAGGTTTATCCAGTATATGGGGTATACGACGTACTGATGGAACTGGAAGCAGATTCAATGGAAGCCTTGCGTGAAACAATTACTACAAAGATAAGGAAACTAGATGGAATAAAATCTACTTTGACTATGATAATTGTAAGAAACTAATGATCCTCATAAATTATTGTATGGTAATAATTTGGGAAAGTAGAGAATAGGAATTGGCAGAAAATTTACTTTTATTGTTAGGGTGGCTGGGTGAGCTAATCTTTGCTAGTTGGTTGCTTTCTAGTGGAGCAGAACATCTTGCAGAACGCTGGGGTGGAAGGTTTGTAGGCAGAACACTACTTAGCATTGCAACAACACTTCCAGAAATCGCAATTGTGGTAGCTGCTGCAAAGAATGGCTCTTTTGATGTCGCAATAGGCTCTGCACTTGGAAGTAATCTTTTCATGATGACACTTGGTCTTGCTATAATGCTAATTATTACAACAACAAAACTATCTAAATCGCCACAGAAATTTATTAACGTAAAGAAATTAAAGCTCGAAAAAATTCTTCTGGTAAAAACAGAAGTAATTGGTGCAATATTGTTTATTGATGGTTATGATATTGTTGATGGGATAATATTTACAGGATTTTTTGGCGCATACCTGTATCTTGCATTCCGTGAGATGAAACAAGAAAAGAAAGAAGCGAGACTAGAGTCTGAACTTCACACAACACAAGAAACAAAAATGCCAAAAAGGCACTTTGGTCGTTCAATGATTCTTTTCATAGCTGGTACAATTGGAATTTTTATTGGCGCAGAACCATTTGTACATTCTCTTGAAGGTCTAGCCTTGGATAGTGGTGTTTCTGTAGTTGTACTTGCGGTAATAATCAGTCCTATTGCTGGAGAAATGCCAGAAAAAATATCAATGATTTTCCTAGCTCGTAAAGGTGCAAGCGGTGCATCAATTGCAGTTGCAAATGTTTTAGGATCAAAAATTCTAAACAACACTTTACTTCTCGCAGTTGCTGTCTTTGCAGCAATGACTTATCGTGGATTTATTGCAAAAATTCCAAACACACCAATTTTACAATATCAGATGATCCTAGTTACAGCAATCACTATAGTTGCACTTGTCCCTATGTTTAGAAACAAACTTGGTCTAAAGAGTGGAATTATGCTTTTAATTTTATATGGAATTGGTATTGGATTCCAGTTTATTTTACCATCTCTTTAAATTGGAACTGTCCTAATTCCTTCCACTTTGACTGAAGGAGTGATACAAGGAAGTGAATGCCATTGCAATACATTTTTTATGTCATTACCTATTGCCGAAATATTTTGCAGCAATGTAGGTAGATTGTGCACGATTCGAACAGATTTGCCTGGCTTTTTTATATCTCCATTTTCTATTATTCTAATTCCGCTTCTTGCAGTACAAGAAAAATCACCGCGCTCTGGATTTACAGCATATGTATACCAGAGCCTTCCTACAAGCAGTCCTTTTTTTGTATCTATTATTATCTCGTCTTTTGTAATTCCATTCCCATCTATCCTTAGATTGTGCGGTAACGGGAAGGGAATCGGATGTGCAGTTCTACCCATGGGAGCACCCATCCTACTTGCGTTTCCTGTAGGTTCTCTTCCTTCTTTGAATGCATAAAATGAATCAGAAAATGTATTTGTAAAGATTTCTGACTTTATGAGATATTTTTTACAAATTGGAATCTCTTTAACTACAAATGTCTTTTTTTCAATTCTTCTATGTGGGT
>CAZDTF010000064.1:0-7096 GCA_964508325.1 uncultured Nitrosopumilaceae archaeon
AATCGTCTCATAAAAGAACTCAGACTTACCCCAGAAAAAATGCAAGAGTGGCTTGTAGAAATTATTACAAACTTTAACAGGTTAATTGACATTTATGGCGAACCAGAGTACAAGGAAAAATGGAAGGTAAGTATTCAGGACGGAAGTGTTTCTTTTGGGTCTGCAAAGGACAAATGGGGATTCAACGCAGATGTAATGAAGAAAAAAGGAATATCGTTCAAGGATATCTATGCTGCATATTCTGAAGGTGGCGACATCAAAGCGCTTGCAGAAAAAGCGCCACTCTATGATGCGGTACTTGGAATGGTTGTAAAACACCACCCATCACCTGATGTTGCACAAAAATACAGAATTCCCAAAATTTGGAAAGGGGATTTGGAATCCGATTTGGGTAAAGCACTATTGAATTGTGATGATAATGGTCCAGCTGTGATGATGATTGTAAATATGACAGTTGATCCAGCTGCAGGTCCAGTAGCTATTGGCAGATTATTTTCAGGTAAGCTAAAAGACGGTGACAGGATACACATTATTGATACCAAAAGAGAAGGAAGGATCCAGTCTGTTAACTTTTTCATGGGAAACCAACGTGAAATGGTAGGAGAGCTTGCAGCAGGAAATATTCCTGCGCTTTTAGGATTGGAACATGCAAGAGCAGGTCAAACACTTTCAAGTGTACCAGGCATTCACGCCTTTGAAGGAATTCAATATGTCTCTGAACCAGTGGTACAAATTGCAGTAGAGCCAAAACATCCAAAAGATCTTCCAAAACTTGTTGAAGCACTGCGTCGTATCACAATAGAAGATCCAAACCTTGTTGTAAAAATTAACGAAGAAAGCGGAGAAACCGTTATTGCAGGAATGGGCGTTTTACATCTTGAGATTGCAACCTCGCTTATTGCCGACGCCGGCGTACAAGTTGTCACTTCACAACCTCTGATAAATTATAGAGAGACAATTAGAACTGCAGCTGGTCCTATCATGGCAAAATCACCAAACAGACACAACAAGATCTTTATGAGAGTAGAGGCTCTTGACGATAAAGTCTCTGAAATGATAAGAAATGGTACGCTAAACGAATACAAGGATACAAAAGAAGTTGCAGAAATTTTAAGAAATGCTGGCTGGGAAAGAGATGAGGCAAAGCGTGTCATGCGGTTTGATCCACGAGGAAATGTTATGGTAGACGGAACAAAAGGTGTTCAATTTATTCAAGAATCAACAGATTCTATTTTGTCTGGATTTGAGGATACGATGAAAGAAGGTCCCCTTGCAAGAGAACAAGTAAGAGGATGCAAATTTACCTTCCACCACTTTGTACCACACGAGGACCCAGCTCATAGAGGCTTGTCCCAACTTGGCCCTGCCTCAAGACGTGCATGTATGGGTGTAATGCTATTGGCAAATCCCGTACTTTTAGAACCCACACTTGGAATTGAAGTCCGAGTTCCTCAGGAAATGATTGGAAATGTAGCAGGTGTAATATCTGGTAAAAGGGGAAAAGTACTAAACATGGAACAAAAAGGCGTTGTACATATTCTCAGTGGAGAAATTCCAGCGTCTGAAACTTTTGATCTTTCTGAAGTAATGCGTGGACAAACTGCAGGAAAAGCAATGTGGAACACGCACTTTAAAGCTTGGACGCCAGTTCCAAACTCTGTCTTACCTACAATACTTGGAGAAATCAGAAAGAGAAAGGGATTAAGTCCAGACCCACCAACAGCAGATGAGTTTATCGACAAAGAGTAAAAAAGGAATCCCCCCTCCCTGCCATATTCTTCTCTCATGTATTCCATGAAGGTCTTTCTTACCCTTCCAAACCTTGTTTTTTCGTTAATTATTGCCTCTTCACACTCTAATTCTCTTTTCTTCTCTGAAATTGTCTCTATTTCCGATGTTTTTCTGTATAAATTCAGCATGTGTTATTTTGTATCTAAATCGAGCTAAAAATGTTTGTTTTTAGTAGGTTTTACCATTTTTATTAAATGATTTCTCATCCCAAGAATCCAAGAGTAAAAATCCTCCAGTACTAAGCTCTGCTATGAAACCAAATTTTCTTTCTTTCTTAGTATTGCCAGAATGGTAAACAAATTCATTAACAAAATATGCTTTGTTGTTGTGTAATTCAAGCTCATCAACAGTATTTCTGTCCATTTTGAACATATACAACTGTTCTTGGTCTGGAAACAAAATAAATGGAAAACCAAATTCAGCCTCTTTGATTTCTTGTCTGTCTGGTTTTTCACCAAAAGCTATCATAGTTCTACCTTTGACATTGGTTGCTGGAATTGAACCAAAGTTTTTTATTTTCATTTGATATTCTACCTGAGTCAAATTGAATGCTCTCTTGTTGGTTAAGTCAAGTCCATCCCAGTGTTGTTTTGTTAAAACACTGCCTGATGCATTGAAAACTCTAGATAATGCTATGTGTGAATCAGCGTTTCCTACCCATGCTCTTTTCGTTTCATTTTTCTCATCACGTGATAATTTAGTTTGATATGCTGTTAGACTTAATGCGATGGCACTACCAACGCCAGATACTACAATACCTATTAAAATCATAGTGTTTTGATTACTTAGCAATCTATCGCTGGGTGAGAGAATATCGAAGGAACTCGATGTACCATTGATAAAAACTACAAATTTAACTTTCTCGCTAGGATTGGTAGTGTTTATGTTAACGTTAACAATATTCTGACCTTCAGTTCCAGCATAAAATTCGTAATTGAATGTTTGTGGTTCAGTACCGCTTAAAGATTGCCATTTCTGATCCTCCGACTTTGTAACTGGTACTCCGCCAACTGTGGTGTATATCAACGGTTTAATGGCTACTAAATCAGGTATTGTTTTGCTTACGGTAAGTTGTAACAACAATTTATCGCTTGGAAATACTCCATAGGTATTGCTTGGATAAATTACTGCTTTTTGTATGTTGAGTAGAGTATTACTTGGAAAGATAACAGAGGCGATAGGCTGATAGCCAGAAAGAGAATTCAGCAAATAAGCTGACACAACTAGAAGGATTGCTACCAATACGCTCAACCCAATAAGTACAATTGATTTGCTTTCCACAAGGCAGTTTGAAATTATTAGTCTATTAAGTTGCCTTTTTCAAGACAATAATCTGCTAGATTCTGTACCACAATCTTTGCACTGGTAATTTCTTGGACATTTTTTAAACCATCAGAAGTTTTCTTCCCATGATTGAAATAATATCTTCTTTCTTTCTGAAATGTCCTCTCTAACAGTTCCAAGAACCGTCTAATCAAAGAATAATCCATGACGACCACGCCTTCCCTAGTCCTTGCATAGTCTCGTTTTGTGATCCTCTGTTCTTTAGAGTGAGCCTCAGATAATTTTCAAACTGAATAATCAACCAGCCATCTGAAAGGCTCTATCATATCATAGACCAATGGTTGAAATCCTGTATGAGTCTCATGATAAAATCCAAAATAAGCATCTAATCCAATGCCGTTGATAAACTTGGAAATCTCTCCAGCAAAAACAGTATAACCGTAATTTAACAAGGCGTTTATGACATCCGTAGCATTGTTTTTACCTCCCCTAATGAAAGATTGGTTTCTTGATACAAACTCGTACCTTTCTGGAATTAGTTTTGCAAATTGTTTAAAATAGATTTTTGATGCTCTGACTTCTGTTGTGACAGGCACTGAACCATCATTGATCTGATTTCGAATTGATTGAATCTGTGATATACCTTCATCCAATTCTGTATTGTTTGTAGATTTTAGAAAACTGATTTGAGAGTCTAGTTTTGCTTTTACAATCTGTCTTGCAAGGTAGGCTCGTTTCTCTGGATTTCTAAACGTGTCATACTGTCCAATTCTGTATCTAGTAGCAGTTAGTGATTCCATTACAGGATTCAGATAAGAAATTGGCTTACCATAGGTATCCAGTAAAATCAAATTTCTATTATGTTGGGAAAGTAATCCTAGAGCCTCAGTGGACAAGTAGCCTTTGCCTGACATGACTATCTTCTCATAAGGCATATTGTTGACATACCATTCTTCTATCACAGGTTCATTGAATGGGTCTGATGTGTTTTTGAGAACGATTTTGGAGTCTTTTACGTTGATTGAGAATCCATAACCCTTGAGGAATTTGACATTGTAATGATTTTGTTTACCTTTTAGTGTCATTAGATCGTAACTCATCAAAAATCAAATTATACTTTGATTGTCCAGTCGCATTTCGACCATAATCAGTGTCATATTCATATTCCGATACAACTAGATGATAATCTGAACTTATTTTATCAATATCTTTTTTAGCAATTGTTAGTAGAATTTTTTGCACTTCAGATTCTAGAATCTTTTTATCGCTGGAATCCAACGAGAATTTTTTTCCTTTCATATCCGACATTATATAACTTTCCAATTTCTTCGCATAGACTTCTGCAAGGTCAAATACGCCCTGTTCATGTTTTAAAAGTAATTCTTGATTTTCTAAATCAGATTGATAGACTTCTGGTTTTACCCATGAATCATATGGACGAAAATAAGCTGTTACTGTAACGTTTGTAATATGAAATTTTGAGTCGTCTGTATCATTATCTACAAAAACCTTAGTAGGCCGAACATAGGTGTAAGTGCATAATGCATATGATGAATTGTAATCAGGCACTCCCTTATAATCTGCAAATGATAGAAAGCTGTCTTTTTTCCATGGAATTGATCCTGTGGAATTAATAGGAGTGTTGAAGTCACATTTTCCACTTTGAATTTTGTTTTCATCGTAAGGATATAAAAGAAAAACAATACTCGGAACCAAAACCACTGTTGTGATAATAATCAACTTATTCTTAGTTTTCAAATAACTTCATTTGATTCCTTAAGATCTTAAAGCTTCTCCAACAAATCATAACGTACGATATTATCTAAACAGCATGACTTTTTGTGTCTGGGAGGGGAGGGGGGATTCCTTTTTTATCGACAAAGAGTAAAAATGGTTTCCCCCTTTTTGTGCGTAGAATTTGCTAGTTGTCGTAAAGCTTTAAGATCAATGAAAAGATAACAGAAATGTGATCAAAAAGAATAATCTTCCGTTGGTAATTTTTATAGTTGGCATAGTCATGATAGCAATTGTTTTTCCCAACATTGTTATTTTACATCAATCATACTACAATTTCTGTTCTTCATACAATGACTGTATTTCAATTGAAGGAATTATAGCTGTTCTTGGAGGAGTTATGGCACTATTCGGTATTTGTGTTATACTAGGAAGAAAATACGAAAGAACAAATTATGACTCTAAAAGGTAGGAAAAACCACTACAAAGTTAAATAAAATATAGTAGCATACTGAATACAATGGATGAACCAGTAAAGAAATTTGATGATCTTTTAGTGTCATGAATTATTCGAATACCGTTCCTTTTTTCGGCATCCAAATTACGATATGTCTGTCTGGGCTAATGTTTTGAGGATCGTGTTCGTAACCTACTATCACACCAGCAGTGCCATTAATTTCTAATTCTTCTTGTGATTGAACTCTTCCAACTAATGATTCCGCATAAAATTTGTGTGTGCCATTTGATAAAGAAAAACGGAATGTCTTGTAGTTTGCTATAAATGGAAGTATGTCGCCTTTCTCAAAATTTCCTTTCAGAACTAGTTTGTCATCAATGTAAACAGCTATATCAACTAGCCTTTCTTGAGGACTATTATTCCCAACGGTTAGAAATAAGTTTCCTGTGTCATTTTGGTTCATCATTACTTTAACATTAGTCGGGTAGTTTCCTATGAGAGGCAAGTAATCCCACACAGTCCAAAATAATACCAGAATAGATATTATTGCACCTAAAATGAAAATTTTTTTCTTAGTTATACCCACTTACTACATCATAACTTGAATTATGATCTTAAAGATTCTCCTACAAATCATAACGTACAATATTATCTAGTGTTGATGTGTTTTTACAGAGCGGGGGCTTTCCTTTTTTATTGACAAAGAGTAAAAAAGGAATCCCGATATTATCATAAGATGTAATGAGTACAAAACCTTGTTATAATTGATGGTAAAATGGATTTTAAATAGAATCGTTCAGTTCTCCTACCAAATTTATTGTATATCCAAATGTAAGAGTCAATTGTATTTTAAATAATTGTATTTCATTACCAAGGCAACGAATTAGATAATCATCTGATGATAGAATATTCATATCTATTCCTTTTATGAATTTATTTTGTAGGTTTTATACTGTTAAGACCAGGTAAAACAGTTATGGCTGACCAGATCCAAGATTCAGGTTTACAAAAATGAAAAGATAATTCTGCTAACTTTGATGGCGTATTGAATGACCAAATAATTTTGAAGTTGAGGCCATAATCCGGTGGTTAATTCTGATAAGACATACCGCTTTGCTTTTTGAGAATCAAACAGAACATATTTCAGAAACATCCATAATAATTTTAGGATTTTTTTACTTCGGTTTGATGGATTATGCAAAAACATCTCTTGCTTGAGAAAATTCAATTTTTCTCGCAGAATGCTTTGATGTTTTATGTGTAAAAACATTTAGACTATAAAGTGCCTTTGATTGTCTTTAGCTTGTAGGCTCGATAAATATGGAGACTGTTAATTCTTGCACTCCGCTGTTGAGTGTGATGTGCCAAACTCCTGTTTCAAATGAAGGCATGATAGAATAATACATACCATAAGATCCATCAAAGTTTACAGAGGCAAGACCATAGTATGTTTTTCCTGATGGGCTTGTCAAGACAGAACTTATACTAATGTAAGGTTGGGCTGTTCCTGAGACCCGAATTAGGTCTCCTTTTTTGTAGATGGCCTTGTCAGTTTGTGCTGTAAATGTAAACGGACCACTTGGAGAGCTAACTGGTCCAATAAAAACAGAAACTTGCCTGATTTGTCCTAGGTTGTTTAACGTGATGTACCAATTTCCTCTTTCATAGGACTGTGAAGTAAGAATGGATACTTGGTAGGAGCCATCGGAGCTTGTAGTGGTAGCAGCTGTAAATGTCAACCCCGATGGGCTTGTCAAGACCGCGTTTACACTAGTGTAAGGTTGGGCGATTCCTGAAACCCGAATCAGGTCTCCGGCTTTATAACCTGAT
>CAZDTF010000065.1:0-7077 GCA_964508325.1 uncultured Nitrosopumilaceae archaeon
CTGTTTAACAAAGTAGATTTTCCAACACTTGGTAATCCAATAAAAACAACAGTAGCATCACCAGTACGTTTGATGTCAAAACCAACCGAACTGCCAGAGGATCTGGACTTTACTTCTTCTTGCTCTCGTTTTAACTTTGCAAGTTTGGCCTTGAGCAGCCCTACGTGATGTTCAGTTGCTTTGTTAATCTGTGTCTTTGCCATTTCATCTTTTATGGCTTGAATTTTTTCAGGAATTCCCATCTTAACTCACTATGTATTGTTTTTACTGAATAAATCCTTCTAATTTGCTACTGAGTTATACCATATTGAATTTTTGGTTAAAATTTAAAGTAATTAAAATAACGGATAAACATGTCACCAAAGTAAACAGCTGCAAATGCGCTAGTTGTTCTTGCTACACCCATAGTTATCACAAATTTCTTAAAATCATATTTCTTTGCCCCAGCTATTATTGTTACAATCTCGGTCAATATTGGTATCAAACTTAAAGCAAAAATTATGCCCCATCCATATTTGTTCAACCAAACAAAGCTTCTTTCGTAATGTTCCTCTCCGTGTGTTTTCCGCAGTAATTTGTAAATTTTTTTACCGTCATATCCTACAAAATATGTTAAAACTCCTCCTGCCACCGATCCAATGGCCATGACTATGAATACCATTATTGCATTTTGACCGTCTAGAAGTAGAGCTGTTGATGTTATTACAATTGGAAATGGAATAAATGAAGCAAAAACAGAATTAACAAAAAGACCAAGTAATCCGTACTTTGCAAAGATGGGATTCTCAAGAATAGGCTTTAAGAAATCATTTAACATGATTTTTGGGTAAACTCATCTACATATTAGAGCTCCCTAGTGATAAAAAACAATTAGATTGTGTTAAGATCTTTTTTATTAACTGATTTGGAGTACAATATCTTACTTCCCTTCTTGATATGATGGATTCTTGTTATTGGAATAGTTTCAAAATTATCCGATATTTTTATGAATTCTGATAAAGTAACTTCTTTTATCGTATCAAAATCAAGATATCCAACAACATATGAATTGGGATTGTCTGCATATTTTGCTTTGCTGAAAATTTCAGCAAGTTTACCTTTTCGTGACATATTATATTTATTATAAAACACTATTTTAGATAGGAGTTATTATGCCCAATATCATTATCTGACTTGATGCGCCCAAAAATCTTTGCAATTGATATTGATGGAACCATTACCGATACAAAAGGTGGAAGAGTTGACCTTGATGCACTTGCTGCACTCAGATACATGGAAAAACTGGGACACAAAGTCATTTTTGTTACTGGAAGATCATCTGTTGAGGCATATGTGTTGTCTGTATTTGGTGGCACTACAAGGGTTTCAGTGGGAGAAAATGGAGGCGCTATAACCTCTGGTCCCTCTGAACACAAGTTGTTGGGAAACAAAGATGAATGTATGAAAGCATTTGAATATTTGAAGATGAAAATTCCACAAATGGTGATAAAAAATGTATTCCCACGTATGACCGAAGTCGTTCTTGAACGAAATTTCAATATTGCTGAAGCAAAAAAAATTCTAACTCTAAACAATTTATCAGTAGAACTTTCTGATAGTCTATATGCATTTCATATTAATTCCAAGGGCATAAACAAAGCAAGAGGGTTTCAAGAGGTAATGGACATGTTTTCAGCCACAAAAAATGATGTCATATCAATAGGAGATAGTGAGACTGACGTTCCATTGTTCAAGGCAACGGGATTGAGCATTGCATTGGGGAATGCAGCAGAAGATGTAAAATCACAAGCAACTATGACCGTAGCGGGAAATGCAGGAGATGGAGTTATTGAGGCACTGGAGTATGTCGAACTTCAATTATCAAGAGAGTAGGATATGACACTTAGAATGTTACTTGATGAAATTAGATCAAGACTAAAACAGATTTCTTCTGAACTCAATTATCCTCAAACAGATTTTGAAGTATCTGAGACATCAAGATCAGAATTTGGAGATGTAAGTTGTAATATTGCATTCTTGCTTGCAAAAAATGTCAAGAAAAGACCCTTTGAAATTGCAGAGATTGTTTCAAAAGAATATGGGAAGAACACTGGCAAGTTTGTAAAGGAAATCACTGCACATCCGTCAGGATACGTGAATTTTTTTGCAAATTTCACTGAATTAAATAATTTTACACTAAAATCAGCGGTACAAAAAAAATATGGTGATATTAATATTGGAAAAAACTTAAAAATTGCAGTAGAACACACTAGTGTAAACCCAAACAAGGCATTACATGTAGGTCATGTGAGAAATATTATCATCGGTGACACAATTTCAAGAATACTGCATAAAGCACAGTATGATGTGAGAGTCCTTAATTATGTTGACGATTCTGGATTACAAGTAGCAGATATCATCGTCGGTTTCAAATATGGAGGATTTTCTCCAGAATCTCCAAAAAATCAAAAATTTGATCATTATTGTGGAGATGTAGTTTATGTTAATGTCACGGAAAAATATGAAACTGATCCAAATCTAGCAGAGAAAAGAACTCTAGTGTTAAAAGAATTAGAAGAAGGGACATCTGAGACTGCAAAGTTTGCTGCTGAAATAACAAGAAAGGTTCTCGATGAACAACTAAAGACTTGTTGGCGTCTTGGTGTTACATATGATTGTCTGAATTTTGAGTCACAGATCATTCGATCAAACCTTTGGAAAATAGTATTTGAAAAGTTGAAATCAATAGGCATAGTTTATCTTGATAAGGAAGGCAAGAATGAGGGTTGTTGGGTTATAAAGTCAGCAGAAGAGGAAGACAAGGTTTTGGTGCGAAGCAATGGGATAGCGACATATGTTGCAAAAGACATTCCATACGCTGCTTGGAAGCTGGGATTGCTTGAAGATCCGTTTTATTATAAAAAATACGCAGAGCAAGCAAATGGACGAATTTTATGGGAAACTACACTTGAAAAGACTGGGAACAAGCTTGACTTTACTGGAGAGAAAGTGGTAACTGTTATTGATTCACGCCAATCTCGCTTACAAAAAATAATTACAAAGATAATGTCTGATTTCAAATCCCAAGAGGGAGCATATTTTCACTTGGGATATGAATCCGTGACTCTGAGTGCAGAAACTGCAAAGACACTGGGTGTGGATATACCTGGCAAGCAGATGCAAATGTCAGGACGAAAGGGAATATACGTCAACGCAGATTATGTTTTGGATATACTTGGTGTAAAAACATATGAAGAAGCAAAGAAGAGAAATTCGGAACTTGACGAACTCTCACTTGTAAAGATATCAGAACAAGTTGCTTTGGGCGCACTTCGATATGCAATGATAAAGCAGGATCTTGATAAAATAATTACATTTGATTTGACTGAATCTCTTAGCCTTGAAGGTGACACTGGTCCTTATATACAATATGCATACGCAAGGGCTGCAAGAATTTTAGAAAAAGCAGGAACCGAACCTCGATTTGATGTGTCATTTGAAGATCTTGTAACAGAGTATGAATTGAATCTAATAAAGTCAATTGGAAAGTTTGACATTCAGATCGAAGATTCTGCAAAAAATTTGTCTCCGAAAATAATTGCCCGTTATTGCTATGATCTTGCGGTTACATTTAATGCATTTTATGAGCATGTTAAAGTCCTAACTGCTGAAAACAAATCTTTGGTAAATGCAAGGCTTTGCATTGTGTATTGTTTCAAAGAAACGCTTGCCAAGGCACTTGATTTACTTGGGATTAGCTCTCCACCTAGGATGTAACAGGTAAATTCTTATCCATATGGTGTCAGCTTTATTTCTGTGAAGAAAATAAAACAAAATTCTTACGTCTTGTTTTTTTATAATGATTCAAAAAAATGGCTGATGAAGGCATCAAAAAAACAACAGTTCCATACCCATGTTGGTGTAATTAATCACAAAGATGTTATCGGAAAAGAATTTGGTTCCACAATTAAAACAAACAAAGGAAAATACATCTATTTGCTTGAACCAACCATCCATGATTACATTATGAAAAGCCAGCGCAGCACGCAGATAGTATATCCAAAAGACCTAGGATATATTGCAGCAAGAATCGGATTGCAAAGCGGTCAAAAAGTTGTCGAGATAGGAACTGGAAGCGGTTCTCTTACTACCTTTCTTGCAAGTATTGTTAAACCACGAGGACATATCTACACATTTGATGTGGATCCAAATTTTATGGAAATCGCAAGAAAAAATATAGAAAAAGCTGGTGTTGAAAAATTTGTAACAATGGAGAATCTTGACATAAAATCAGTAAAAAAAGTTCCAATTATTGATGCTGATATGGTAGTGGTAGACTTGGGTGATCCGTGGTCAGTAGTGCCACAAGCAAGGAAAATGCTCAAAGGAAGCGGAGCGTTTGTTGCTATATGCCCTACTATGAATCAGCTAGAAAAACTTGCAACTTCTCTTATCGAAAATGATTTTTATGATATTGAATGTACAGAACAGATTGTCAGAACAATTGAGGCAAGAGAGGGTAAAACAAGACATTCATTTCGTAGTATAGGTCATACCACTTATGTTGCTTTTGCAAGAAAAGTTTCAAGCCCAAGGGCATTTAAGAATAGATTCCACAAAGAAGATGTTGAATTAGAAAACGCGGCAGAATAATTAATCTCATGTGACTACAAGAATGATCTGCAGTTTCTAGCAAGGAAAGTTTATTCCCTCAAAAAGAAGATTACTTGTGTTGACGAGTAAGATTTTACAGGCAGCTATGATAAAAAATTTCATTCCACAAAGAAAGTTTGCATCACGTAAAGGTGATAACGGAAAGGTTCTGGTTCTTGGCGGCAGTTACTTTTATCATGGCGCACCTATACTTTCATCTCTTGCCGCACTTCGATGTGGAACAGATTTGGTGTACACCTGTGTACCAAAAATAAATGTCCAAGCAACAAGAGCAATATCTCCAAATCTTATTGTACTTCCTTTAGTTGATTCAAAGCTTACAAGAGGTGCAGTACACAAACTTCTTGGGATCATACCAAAAGAACTAGATTCAGCAACAATAGGAATGGGCTTGGCAATACAAGACAAGGAAGCTTTAAGGTTACTTGTGACCTCACTTTTGAATAAAGACGTGAGAATATCTCTTGATGCAAGTGCCTTGGTGTCTGATATCTTGCCCGTAATTAGAAATACAAAAGTTGTAGTAACTCCGCATGCAGGAGAATTCAAAAGATTGTTTGGGGAACTACCAACAGATTCTAAAAAAGAACGAATTTCAATTGTGGAAAAACATGCCAAAGAAAATGGACTTACAATCCTGTTAAAGGGTCCTACCGATATTGTCAGCGATGGTCAAAAGACATATCTGAATGTAAAAAATACGCCTGCAATGACAGTTGGTGGAACAGGAGATGTACTTTCGGGTATTGTTGCAGCGATGTTGTCAAAAAATCATAACCCTATAGAATCTGCTGCAGCTGCAGTTTTTATAAACGGAAAAGCAGGAGCACTTGCTCAAAGAAAATATGGATTGCATATTGTTGCAACGGATCTCTTAGAATTTATTTCTGAGGCAATGAAACCATTTGATAGGATAAAGTGACTTTATGCAAGCACTTCAATATGTAGACAAAAACATGAAAGGATTAATTTCAGATCTTCAAACTTTAATTAGGCAGCCTAGCGTTTCAGCAAAAAATGAGGGTCTTGAAGAATGCGCTAGACTTGTGGGGAAAATAATGAGAGATTCAGGAATTCGTTCAGAGATACTTTATCTTGAAAAAGGGATTCCTCCTGTTGTTTATGGTGAGATAAGATCCAAACAAAATTCAAAGAAAACCCTACTGTTTTACAATCATTATGACGTACAGCCTGCGGAACCCTTTGATCTTTGGAAGGACAAACCATTTAGTGGTAAAATTAGAGGAAACAAGATCTTTGGGCGTGGTTCTGCTGATGATAAGGGCGAATTAATTACTAGAATCAAAGCAGTCGAGTCTTATCTGAAAACAGAAGGTGATGTACCATGCAACGTCAAATTCCTAGTTGAAGGCGAGGAAGAAATTGGAAGTATGCACGTAGAACGATATCTAAAAAAATATAAAAATAAATTTTCATGTAATGGGGTAATTTGGGAATTTGGATATGTCGATGCCAAGGATAGACCAATAATTAGCCTTGGCATGAAAGGTTTGCTATATGTTGAACTTTCTGTGACAGAATCAATCCGTGACGCACATTCTAGTCTTGCTGTTTTGATTGAAAACCCAGCCTGGAGACTTTTGGAAGCATTAAGGACACTTAGAGATGTTAATGGAAAAATACTCATCAAGGACTGGTACAATGAAGTCGATGCGTTTACAAAAGACGAGCTGAACTTAATTCAATCTGAACCGTTTGATGAAAAGGATTTCAAAAAAGAATATGGAATAAAACGGTTTGTTGCAAATAAAAGTGGAATTGCAGCTAGGAAAGCCTTGGTTGGTGAGCCAACATGCAATATTGCAGGTTTTATTTCTGGATATACGGGCCCGGGAGCAAAGACGGTACTTCCTTCACAAGCACTTGTAAAAATTGACTTTAGGCTAGTTCCAAAAATGGATCCTTTAAAGCAGTTTGAAAGGTTGAAACGTCATCTCAGAACAAAGGGATTTGGCGATATTAAGACAAAGATGATTCATGGAGAGGCTGCGTCTAAAACAAAGATCATGGATCCATTTGTTTCTAAAGTAAGAGAAGCGGCGAATGAATCGTTTGGAAAATCTATAGTAAGTGTTTCTTCTGCCGGGACTGGACCGATGTACTCTTTTGCCAAGGTTCTTTGTGTACCATGCATCTCAATTGGGAGCACATACATATTCTCCAGAATTCATTCCCCAAACGAGTTTGCAAGAATAGATCTGCTTAACAAAATGACAAAATGTGTTTGTAGAATCATGAATAAATTCGACTAAAATAATGTCACAAAATAATAAAAAACAAAGGACAAAGAAATCGGTTCAAATTATTTTTCTTTTTCTTTGAATAATCGATCATAATCCTATTTCTTCTTTAGAGAAAGGGCTTTATTGTCCTCGTTTTGCACAGAATTTATGGCTTATGTGT
>CAZDTF010000066.1:0-7054 GCA_964508325.1 uncultured Nitrosopumilaceae archaeon
TTTCTAGGTTTTCGCCTATTACAAACGTCTCATATTATAACCCAACATTCTCAAGTATACTCTTTCTTTATGCGATGAAGGCAACAGTATCGACATATCTATTCTTTGTCGTTTTCCTATATGATGTACTACCTCCCCCTACCAAAGTATTTTGAACGTCTGCCATGATTTTTCCAAAAATTATTTCATCTGTAGGAGCGAAGTGATTGGCTCCAACTCCAGCAACATCCTGAGGTGCATTTTCCAAGTTTCGAATTAACGCATTCAAAAATTCGCTGTCCGCGAAAGAATGACCACCGAAAATGATAATTATATCACCCATTGAATTTTTTATTCCAATATTTCTTCCAGCTGCTTGAATTTTCTTCGGATTATCGAATATCTTTATTATTCTTGGAAATCTTGTTTTATATTCTGTGATTATTTCACGAGTTTTATCTTGAGACATACCATCAATAATGATTATTTCGTATTTATCACGAGAAAAATTTTGGTTTAACAATGAGTCTAAGCATTTTCGTATATAGTCTTCTTCGTTAAGAATTGCTATGATGATAGAAATGTATTTTTTCGCTTCATTCGATCCCTCGCCTTCAGATTTCATAAATCTATTCTCCTCATGTATTCTCATCATGGGAGAGATATTCTACTAAATGTTTATGCTTGTATTTTGAGTTACAACATGCATTGTTATAAACCCTAATTCTTATCAAATACGAGGGTCCTCTTTTATTAAGAATTTAATTATGTTACTTCCTTGGAACTTAGGGCAGGTGAAAGAATTTTAGTAATATGAATGTAGGAAAGGGGGCTGTATACCTTTTCATTGAAACCATTGCTGCAATGTTTTTTGGATATGGTTTTTGGTTTCTCGTGTCAAAATTTACTACTCCTGAGATTATTGGTACCTCTGGAGCAGTAGTCTCGCTAGCCACAATTTTCATAACAATTGCAACACTAGGGGTTCCTACTGGAGTTCAGCGCTTTTTAGGGAAAAGTTTCTCAGAACAAAAATTAGAGAATTCTAAAGTTCTTGTAAAGGCATCTTTACTCCTCATATCAATTGGAATAATCGCTTGCAGCATTCTAATTTTAATTTTAAGGGATTGGATACATGACGCTTTTGCAATTGATTTCAGTTTAGTTATTGTTGCTATTCTGCTAATAGCTTCATCTTCCGTTACAACATTATTTCGATCAATAATCATTTCTTCCCTGAAGACAAGAATGTTGCCAGTTATAGCTATTGTTTCTGGGAGCACTAAAATGGGTCTTGGAATCGTACTGGTTTTAATCGGTATTGGTGCTTTAGGCGTTACAATCGGATTTACTTTTTTCTCAATCCTATCGTCTATTCTTTTAGCTATAAACCTCGTGGTAATATTCAAATCTAAAAGTATTAAATCAGAAAGCGGATTGAGAAATTCCTGTAGGAATATTCTAATTGCAAGTGCAGCAAATTGGATTCCTGCAATGATTTCTACCATAGGCTCACAATTGGGAACTATTGTTGTATTTGGAACTCGTGGAGCAAACCCTGCTGGAGTTTATTTTATTGCCTTTTCCATTTTTGCTGCATTATTAGCAATAACGTCTGTTTTAATATCGATTGCATATCCTGCACTAAGTGCTATGGGTGATGGTCGTAAACGATTTGCTTGGAGAATAACGAAAATGAGTTTAATTATCGCACTGCCTCTTTCATCATCATTTATTTTTTACTCCAAGGAGATTATGCAATTATTTGGACATGGTTACACGGATGGATCTTTTGTATTAGAAATACTATTGTTGTCAACTCTTCCAGCTACAGTAGGAAGCGGAATTAATTCATTAATTTATTCACGTGGTAATTATAGACAAGTTTTGGTAATCGGAATGGCATCAAGCATACCTCGTACTGTATTGTATTTTATACTTGTTCCAATTTTTGGAAGTACAGGTGCTGCAATAAGTTTTACAACAGGGTCTGTCATAGGATTCGTTTTGTCAATTATTGCAGCAAAAGTTATTGGATTTCAAATATCATGGAAAGAATTAGGAGTTATCTTAACTATCCCAACACTATTAGGATTTATTTTAAACTATTTTGGAATCAATTACATTGTAGGTATCCTCGTTACAATATTTTTATCTTGTATATTGTTTTTGATACTTCGTGTCATAACTAGATCTGATATGAATGATTCTTTAGGGATTCTACCACCCAAAATTGCAAATCCAACGCTTAAACTACTCAATGCAATTGCCAAGAAATTAAATTCTTCTTATTAGATGATGCCCATCCAAATTAACCTGCGGAGCATCTAAACCAAGACTCATGGGAAAATGTGTGACAATGAGATACTTGTAATTTCAGGCAAGTCTACGTAGATGCAGATAGGAAATGTCGGATCAATACAATCCAAGAGCGCTATACATTCAATTTTCACACTATTGCACTAACAAGATTTTTGAGATTGGCTTTATAGGCTCTTAATTCTGCAAATATATGATTCAAAAATAATGTCTCACATACATACGGATAGAACGATACGCGAAGGACGTTCCAAATTGATGATAATATCTTTAGTCTTTGTTTTCACGACCATTTTTTACGTCTATTCAGTCGGTTCATATTTTGGTATAGAGGTTTTTCCTTTACAAAACCGAGAGAACAATCTCATTTCCTTTGATGCGCATGTCATAGGAAAAGATGCAATTAACATTATGTTTGTATTAGGAACAGTCATTTGGCTTGAACTTTCTTTGATCGGAAGAACAAGAATCATAGTTCCAGCAATATATGGCGGAATTATACTTGCAATCGTTTTGGCAAACCCCGAATTACTTGCGGTTGTTTCATTGGTTTCCATTCCTATTATGATGTCGCTTTTAATCTTTAACAGATTTTCCTCTAGAAAAATTCTAAATATTTCAATGATGATGTCAGCAAGCTATTTTGCCATAGCTAGTGTTGTTGTTAGTGTCGTTAGCATCATAGTGTCAACGGCACCATTTTTTTTAACCAAGTCCATACCTTTGTATGATTATGCAAATGACATCTTCTTGTTATTTTCCACCATTTCGCCAGTTTTAATATTTTGTCTAATAACATGTTCTCCACTTAAATTATTGGTACCAAAATTCTTTGACAGGATTAAGATAAAAAATAATACTTTTTTGATTTCTATCCCCACAATGAATTTGAAAATAAAAATTCTTTTGATTTCATCTTTTATGCTTTTGTCTGTCATTATGACACTCATTCCTCATCAACCGGCAATTAACACTACCAATGGACAGATAGGTGCTGATAGTGCAGAGTATGTTAAAATTATAGAGACATTAACGCAATCAAAAAATGCCCAAGGGTTCCTACAAGAGACTTTTGTTAATTATTACGGAGGTGACCGGTCTATATCCTTGGTACTTTTCACAGCTTTCACAAAAATTATGCCAATTGATATCTCATATGCAGTTGACCACATACCGATTATTCTTGGTCCTCTGATTGTTTTAGCTGCTTATTTTCTGACTCGTGAACTAACTTCAAGCGAGCCCTCCTCACTCTTGGCATCATTTCTGACAGCCATCTCCTTTCAAACCCTAATAGGAATATACTCGGGCATTTATGCAAACTGGCTTGCTCTAATTTTCGGATATTTTTCATTGATGTTTCTAATCAAATTCCTAAAGAAACCTGACAGGATAAATTTAGCAGCGTTTGGTGCATTTTTAATTCTCCTGCTTTTCAGTCATGCATACACATGGACTTTACTGACAATATTCATGTTCGTTCTCCTTGCTATTCTCTACAAGCTAAATCATTATCAGAAAAGAACCATATTTCTACTTGCCATAGTACTTACTGCTTCTGTAGTGATCGATGTTACTAGAATGGAGATTACAGGTAATCCCGAGGGTATAGAGCGGGATTTAAGTCTCTCAAGGCAGCAGGGAGCTGGTCTCCAGCAGATCTCTCTAATCTGGACAAACCTTTCAGGAACGATGCTAAATTATTCTGGCGGGCAATTCGGTAACTTTATCGTACTTGCACTAGGACTTTATTGGATCTTTCATTCTCCATCTAGAGACCTTTCGAGTATTTTCCTACTTGCCTTTCTATCAATAGGGATAATACCATTATTTTTTGGCGATGTTGTGATTCAGACCAGGGTTTTCTATGACATTCCATTACAAATACCTGCAGCCATAGCATTAACATATTTACTGAAAAAGAACAATGGCATTCTCATTGTATCCTCCATCTGTATCTGGCTTTTTGCAATATCAATAAGAATGGTTTCCAATTTTTAGTGTTTTCATATTATTGAAAATGCAAACCTTTCTTGTACCAAACAATTGAAGCGAAAGCTTTTCAACCTGCCAATCCTGTTTTTTGTTGTGAAATTAGAAAACTGTGTAATCCTGATTTGTCTGACTTTGATACTATTTATTCCTGCACATAGTGAAGCACAAACCAACCAATCATCTGATAATGGCGCATCTCCCGATGCCAGTCTAATTGCAGAAGAGCAATTTTTCAGTCAGGGAAATACCCTTTTTGATCAAGGAAGCTATCAAGACGCAATATCTTCTTATGATAAAGCACTTGCTATCAATCCTCAAGACACCGATGTCATGTATCAGAAAGGTCGTGCTCTCAATAACATAGGTCAATATGATAATGCGATAACATATTATGATAAAGTTTTAGCAATTGATGCCAACTATACTGACGCATTAACAAGTAAAGGTATTGCACTAGGTAATCTTGGAAAATATAATGAGGCAGTAAATACTTATGACAAAGTTTTAGCTGTTACTCCTAAAGATACCAAGGCATTATACCAAGAAGGCGTGGTATTTGAAAAACTTGGCAAAAACGATCAAGCAATAAGTAATTATAACAAAGTTATAGCGATTGATCCTACAGACACTGATGCATTATACCAAGAGGGTTTGGTACTTGCAAAACTTGGTCAAAATGATTCTGCTATACAATTTTACGACAAAGTTTTAGCTATCGATCCCACTAATACAGCGGTATTAAATAGCAAGAATCTCGTTAGTGGTAAACCAGCTATCCAAGAAGCAGCAGGTTCACAGTTGGATCAAAAATCGCTTGAGGTTGTAATTGGTGTTATCATTTCACTTGTAGTCATTATTATTGTGGTTGATCGGTTGGCAAGGAGAAAAAAACACCTTTTGACAAATATTGTGCCAACTGAAATCAATGAAGATACTAGTCATGACGAACCAGAGGCAGCAAAAAAGGATGATGGTTGGAAGGGAATTTGATTGTAAAGTAAACCATGTATTGCAAAAAAAAACTTTTCATACATATTATAAATCGTAATCTTCTAAATAGTTCAGAATAATGGGTATGTCTCTTATCATTACTACTTAACGCTTTAATGCTTCCAACTATAAGCATGGATTGTAACAAACAGAAAAAATACAAATTACCATGACCAAAAAGAGAAATAGAATATGAAAGGAAGAAAATTTGTTGAATTAGAAAAAGAATCTCAGTATCTTAATGCAAATTTAGAAAAACTAATGCAATCAATTGGAATACAAGACAAAACAACCAGATCCGTAGGTAGAGATGAAACTGGCTACAAAGAAAAACATCATTTGCAAAAAGCGCCTGACTATGAAAAAAAAGTTCGATGGACACTGGATTTAATTAAAAAACTTCAGAAATATGAAATAGGAAATCCTCAGAAGATCAGTATGATCAAAAAGTCATTAGAAGAAAACAGACCTGTAGACAAAAATGATATTGAATATCTAAAAGAAAAATTCTACATGTTGCAGAAAATCTCCTAATATCTACAATTAGGATCTTCTAATTTAGAACCTTCAATTGGTAAAAATTTTTCTAATAAAAATTCAAAACATAAGGTATTGGGATAGAGATCTTGTGAATTAGTTTAACATCTTTTCTTCAAATCTCTTTTGCAAGTTTCATGTTTTGATTTCAGTTGTGTTACAAGCCGTTTATTATTGTAACTATAGTAGAAGAAATATCAGCAACGTAAATCTTGTTTGTAATGGCGTTAACTCCAATGTAATCAGGACTGCCACCAACCGATATTGTAGTTATGATTGCATTAGAATTTCCATCTATGACTTGGACTGTTCCTGAATTAGTAGGGTAGTAGATTTTGTTTGTTACAGTGTTTATTCCAATGCCGCCAGGACCAGCTGCTACGGGTATAGTGGATACAACAGTATTGGAACCACCGTCAATCACTGATACTGTATTAGAAAGATTGTTTGTTATGAAGACCTTGTTTGTTGTAGGATTTACTGCAGCTAATTGAGGATTACTGCCTACTGTTATGGTAGAGACGACAGTATCTGTGGTGCCATCTATTACTGATACTGTATTAGAATTATAATTTGCTACGTAGATCTTGTTTGTTTGCATGTTTACATCAACATCAAGAGGACGAGTTCCCACAGGTATTGTCTTTATGACAGTGTTTGTGGTTGCATCAATTACTGATACTGTGTTTGAGAATTCATTAGCTACATAGATCTTGTTTGTTTGAGTGTTTACTCCAATACCAGTAGGACTACTTCCTACTTGGATGGTACCTGCAACTGTACCAGGGAGTCCACTAGATCCTCCTTCATTGAATAGGCTTTGAATATCAGCTGTTGATAATGCTCTATTGTACATTCTTATTTGATCCAAAATTCCAGAATAGAAATCAATCTGAGTGTTTGGTGATGCCTGACCTCCAAAAAGCAGGTTGACACTAGAATCTATACTACCAACCGATGAAATACTGGTGGTTGCTTGGAGAATATTATCAATATAGAGGTTTGAAGTCTGAGCTGATCTGTCAACTACATATACAATGTGGTGGAAGTTACCGTCATTCACATTGGTTGTGGAAATTACTGGAACATCGTGAGACGAGCCATCTCTAATCCTGCCAATTAGTTTACTAAAGTTATCTTTCATTGAAAACCCTTTGTATTGCCCGTCATTTTTTGTTCCCTTTTCAACTAACAACCCAAATCCTTCCTCCCCCCCCCCACATCTACGTTACTT
>CAZDTF010000067.1:0-7046 GCA_964508325.1 uncultured Nitrosopumilaceae archaeon
TCAAATGTATTTCTTGCACGCCAATTTCTATTGGGAGATATCAAGATAAATCTAGACTATCTTCCACGCCTGGCTGAAGACTTGATGGGCTATGTAAAACCAATAGTGGGAATAAACTTGAAAGCCATAGTACTTGATTTAGACAATACTCTGTGGGGAGGAGTAGTTGGCGAAGATGGCTTTGATGGAATTAAGCTTGGTAATAATCCGCCTGGTAATGCGTTCGTTGAATTTCAAAAGTATATTTTGTCTCTTCATCAAAGAGGTGTTATTCTTGCTATAAATAGTAAAAATAATCCTGACGATGCTCTAAAGGTAATCAGAGAACATCCTAACATTATTCTTCGCGAAGAGAACTTTGCTTGTCTTAAACTCAACTGGAATGATAAAGTATCTAACATGAGAGAAATTGCGGAAGAACTGAATATTGGATTAGATAGTTTAGCATTTTTTGATGACGATCCAGTCAATAGGGAATATGTGAAAACATCTCTGCCTGAGGTTACTGTGATTGAACTTTCAAACGATCCATCGAAATATGCTACCATATTGCAAGACATGAATGATTTTAACGTATTAAAAATAACAGAAGAAGATTCTAAGCGGGGTGAAATGTATTTACAACAAAGAAAAAGAAATGATCTTGAGAAAACTACTAATTTAGAAGATTTTCTCAAACAACTTGATATTAAAATTACAATAAAAAAGAGTAATGCGTTTACAATTCCTAGAATATCTCAACTCACATTAAAAACTAATCAGTTCAATCTTACTACAACACGATATCAAGAGGAAGATATTCAACAATTTTCTCAAGATAAGAATATGCTTGTAGGTTGCGCACAAGTTGAAGACAAATTTGGTGATAATGGAATTACTGGCGTATTCATCGTTAAAAAGAATGATACGGAATGGGACATAGATTCATTCCTTTTGAGTTGTAGGGTAATGGGTAGAGATGTGGAGAAAGCAATCATGGGTCACATCATAAATGAGGCAAAAAAAGAAAAAATACCCAAGGTCGCAGGCAAATTCATTCCAACAAAAAAAAATAAACCATGTGAAGATTTCCTAGCTAATTGTGGTTTTAAAAAAGAGGGCGAACATTGGTTTTACTATATTGCTGATGATACATTTAAAATCCCATCTCATTTAACGATGAATGTAGAATAATGTCTAACAAACTTTACAGTTTGATAGCAAGAATTATGGGCGTACCGGTATCACAAATTTCTGATCAATCAGGCCCTGAGACAATTGAAAGTTGGGATTCTTTTAATGGATTAGTTTTAGTGGATGAACTTGAATCAGAATTCAAAGTAAAGTTTACTTTCGATGAAACTTTAGACGTCAAAACAGTAGCTGACATCAAAAAACACTTACAAAATCATGGTGTTGCCTTAGATGGTTGAACAAGCTGCTGAATACAAGCTTGACGATATTAAACTTGGTGAAAAAAAACAATTCAAGATTACTATCACAGAATCTATGGTAGATGAATTTGCTAGGCTTTCGGGTGATTATAATCCACTTCATATGGATGGGCAGTATGCTGAAATGACTAAATTCAAACAAAGAGTATGTCATGGAATGTTGTTAGCATCATTTTTTTCTAGACTAGTTGGTATGCACATGCCGGGAAAAAATGCACTTTACATTGCACAAACCCTAAAGTTTGTGTCTCCATGTTTCATTAATGATGAAATAACAGTAGAAGGAGAGGTACTAGAAAAGAGTAATGCTACCAGAATCATTACTCTGAAAACAAAGATTACAAATAGTAAGGGAAATGATCTTATTGACGGTCAAGCCAAAGTCATAGTGAGAGCGTGAGTTTTTGCTAACCGGAAAACGAATTCTGATAACTGGAGCTAATGGTGGAATAGGACAATCACTATGTGAAATTCTCTTGCAGAATAATGCCAAGCTGGTATTGTTCTACCATGAAAAAAGAACACAAGTTGATAATTTATTAAAAAAATATGGCGATTCTAATATCCAAATTCATCAAGTGGACTTGTTAGATGGCAAAAAACTTGATGAAATAATGAATTCAGTAACAAGTTCTGGCCAAATAGACTCATTCATTCATTCAGCAACAATTCCTATTGAAAATAAAGGAATTGCGAATCTGCAATGGGAAGATTATCAATCACATATTGATGTGCAAACAAGATCATTTTTTCATATAGTAAAATCTCTAATACCGCATATGAAAGAAAAGAAACGAGGAAAAATAATTAGTATCTTAACTTCTTATACCGTTGGGAGACCTCCGAACAATATAAGCCCGTATCTTGTTGGCAAATATTCTCTTTTAGGATTGTCAAAGTCTTTGGCAGTTGAACTTGGACCTTATGGAATAACTGTAAACTGTATATCCCCCTCAATGACAAATACACCGTTAATTGAAAAACTTCCTTCCAAATTAAAAGAAATTACTGCTAGTCAAATACCATTGGGTAAGTTGGCCGAACCGAAAAATGTAGCATCTGTAGCATTATTCCTGTGCTCTGATCATGCTGATTATATTTCTGGAGAAAATATTCTTGTTACTGGTGCCCAAACCATGCACTAGATTAGGTATAGGATGAAGAGTAGATGGTTTCCTGTATTCCTATGAAGAAATAAAATTCAAGTCTAAAAGTAGGTAGTATTATAAGTTCAAATTTTAAATAAAAATTCGATAATGCAACAAGACAATATGGAAATTAAATTCCCGATATTTTTCAAGACTGCAGACTATCTTCAAAACAAGACTAATTTCTTTAAAAATTCATTACCAAAATTATTTAGTTCTGATTTTGATTTCGAATTAGCCGAGCGAATTTGTAAGACAGGATTAGAAATTTCATCAAATAATATGGATGAATATTTTAAAAATGTTGACGGCTTGATCGATCTCTCTATGGAATTTCTTATGCTGCAAGTAAAATTGGAAAAAACTGGTAAATATCTATACTCATCAGTTAAAGAAGTAGAAGAACAGGCATATTCAACACACGAAAATCACCCGGAGGGACCAAACTATATGTGGGGTCTCTATTTTTCCGAAATTTTTTGGAAGGTTCACCATTATTTCACTAATTTCTTTCTACGAGATTTTGCTAACACCAATCAAAGTTCTGGACTAGTTCTTGAAATACCATCAGGAACTGGATTTTTCTTAAATGAGTTTTTGAGAAAGAACCCATCTTGGCATGGCATTGGAATTGATATGTCTGACACTTCAATTGAATTTTCAAAAAAAGTTTTCAAAGCAAATAATATTTCAGAAAAATCATATGAAATAATAAAGAAAAATTTTCTTGATTATGAGAACACTGAAAAATTTGATAGAATAATTTGCGGAGAATTCCTAGAACATGTCGAAGATCCAGTAGGAATTCTAAAAAAATTACGAAGTTTATTAAAAGAGAATGGTAAGATTTTTCTTACTGTTGCTGTTTGGGCAGCCAATATAGATCACATCTACTTGTACAATAGTGCGCAAGAAGTACGAAATCACATACGTGATGCTCAACTACGTGCAGAGAAAGAATTGGTTCAGTCGGTTTTTGAAAAACATGCTGACAACCCTGAAAAAGAAAAAATTCCGGTCATTTATGCGGCCATACTATCAAAAAAAGCATAAAATTTAAACATATTATGTGAATTTACATTTAAAAAGTTCTTAATGTTATCATGATATTATTACAATAGCAATTGCATACTTTCTAGTATGTGACAGAGAAACTATGCCCTTTTGATTATCTGGTAGATTCAAGAGAGGCCTGTTATCCTTCATTTTAATTTCTATGTCTGTTAGCTTGATTTTTTGATTTTTAAGAGCTTTTAGTGCAGCTTCCTTTGCACAAAATCTGACTGTAAAATGCGGATAAGGATTAGATTTACTCAGACAATATTCTATCTCTTTTTTGGTGAAAATCTTTTCATAAAGTTTTTTCTTTTTCTTGTATGAATTTTTAGAAAAGCGCTCTATTTCTTCCATATCTATGCCAATAGATTGGTTTAACACAAGTTTAAGTCAAGTCAGATGCAATAAAGATTTTACTCCGATAAAATCGTTTTAGAAAATTACTATTTTAGATCCTACGAGTTAAAGTTTTCATAATCTGTTAACTTGATGAACAAAGCAGATTTAAAACCCGCACTTTTCACAAATATTGTATTACATGAACATACTAGCAGTTGGTGCACATTGGGATGACATTGAAATTGGATGTGGTTTAACTCTAAAACGATTAAAGGACAAAGGACACAACATCATGTCTGTTGTAGTATGCAGTTCCATGTATGGGAAAAATGAAGATGAAGGTATGAAAGAAGATGAAGCTCTAAAATTTGGATTAAGTGCATTTGGACTGATTGGGGCAAATTATATTCCAACCCCAAAAGAACCTAATAGCAAATTAACATATAATAAAAAAATAATGCAAATTCTTGAAGATGTAGCAAATGAAAATAAAATTGATGTCGTCTTTACTCATTGGTTTGGAGATATAAACGCGGATCATAAAGCAACGTGGGAAATATCACGAACTGCCTTTAGAAATGTAAAAAATTTTATCATGTTTCAGTCTAATGCCTATAATGATCACGTAAATATTTTTAATCCAAATTTATTTTTTAGTTATACTGAAAAAGAATATGGATTTAAGGAAAAATTGCTTTCACAATATGTTCCAGAATGGACTCGTAGACAAGGTAGATGGACCAGAGAAATTTTTGACAGAGAAAGATATTGGGGGTTTTTGTCTGGAAATGATTATGCTGAGGGATTCCAAATTAGCAAGCTTGTGGATTTTATTGTATAATCATGAGTGATCTATTTTGATAGATAAAAAGAAAACCGACAATGGGAACACCCAAATTGGAGAAAACTTTACAATCCGGGAAAATGTGATTTTTGTAGGTAAAGTTAAAATTGGTAATAATTGTAAAATCGGAAATAATGTTATCTTGAAATTTGTTTCAATTGGTGATAATTCAAAAATAGAAGATAATTCGGTTATAGGTTATGGCACTTTAACTGGACATTTTTATGCTCAAAATCAGCATCAAGAGAAATCTGATAGTGCGGAAGAAACAAAATATAAAATTATGATTGGAAAAAATGTCTTGATTAGAACTGGTGTTACAATCTACTTGGGTACAAATATTGGTGATAATTGCTGGATAAATCATAATGCTGTAGTAAGAGAAGAAGTAAATATATTGGAAGACACGTCAATTGGCTCACACACATTTGTTGATAACAACGTTTCAATAGGAAAAAGATGTGTTATTCATAACCATACGATGATTTGTAATGAGACAGTAATTGAGTCGTACGTGTTTGTCGGACCTAATGTAACATTTACAAATAATTCTCCAATTTCACACTTGAGAGATGTTTCACCTGCTGTCCAGGGTGTAACATTGAGATTAGGATGTGCTATAGGGGGTGGTGCTACTCTTTGTCCTGGGGTTGAGATAGGACAAGAGGCAATGGTGGCAGCAGGATCTGTAGTTTACAAAAGTGTTCCATCTAGAATCCTTGTTGCAGGAAATCCTGCAATAAAAATCAAAGATGTGCCTCCAACGAGTTTTATAAAAAAAGAAATTCGGGAAAAGTATGGAATTTAGAAAAATAAGTTCAATATTTTATAATACTATAAAAAGACCGCAATTCTGATCAAACACATGAATATTTTAATAGTTCATGAAGTTGATTGGATGAAGAAAGTTACCTTTGAAATTCATCACTTGTCAGAACTATTCTCAATGATGGGTCATAATGTATTTGCAATTGACTTGCGAGAGCCTAACATGAAGGATTTCGTAAAAGGATTACGCGGTGAAATAATTGAAAATTATAATAGGATTTATGAAAATGCATCCGTGACAGTAATACGGCCACCTACCATACCTATCAAAGGAGTTAACAGACTAGTTACATATCTTATATCCTATAGACAAATAAAATCGGTACTAAAAAAACACGAAATTGATGTTGTATTACTTTATTCAGTTGTTACATCTGCTAAACAAACAATCAAAGCCTGTAAAGAATTGAATATACCTGTAGTTCATAGAACCTTTGATATTATTCATGATCTAGTTGAGGAAAAATATCTTAGAGGATCCATAATAAAGATCGAAAAACAGGTTTATTCCAATATCGATAAGGTAATTGCAAACACTTCATTCATGAGAGACTGGGTTATCCAGATGGGAACAAAAGCTGAATCCGTGAAGGTGATACCTCAAGGAGTAGATTCTGATATAATGAAACCTTTGCCTTGGCAAGAGAATCTTGCACATGAACTGAATTTGCAAAAAAGTGATAAATTGCTCTTCTTTTTGGGCAGTATTATTGATTTATCTGGATTAGAAGTGATAATTGAAAATTTTACTCAAATGAAAAAAGCAGTACCCAATCTCAAAATATTGATTGTAGGAGGAGGTGGAGATCTTGTGAAATTGCAGAAGTTGACTTCTAGTCTTAATCTGGAAAATGATATTGTATTCACAGGTTACAAACCGTACAAAATGGTGCCAAGTTATTCCAGTCTTGCCACATTATGCATAAACACTTTGAGAGTAAATTCTATGACAGATAGGATTTCACCAGTAAAGATTTTTGATTTGCAAGCATGTGGCAAACCAATTCTGGCTACTCCTCTTAGAGGTCTGAAGATGGATTTTCCAGAAGAACGTGCTGGTGTGATATATTCTCAATTAGAAGATTTTCCAAAAAAGATACTCGAATTACTTCAAGATGAAGATAATCTAAAAAATATTGGAAGACGTGGAAGAGAATTTGTAGAGAAAAATTTCACTTGGAAAAAAGTCAGTGAAGAAATGATACGTGAACTATCATCCACACAATCTTCTAGGAATGATACTGACTAATCTTGTATTTTTTCCATATCTTTGAATCTAATGACATGTTCATTGTCAAGTGCGGCCCTGAATAGTCACTTTGATTCATTGGCTCTATGTCTGGGGTTGTCATTTTTGCCAAATCATACATGGAAATAATTTTGTCACCAACCAAGTGT